>NZ_JAEKNT010000368.1 GCF_016406725.1 Sphaerochaeta sp. S2
ATACTATACAACCCGGGTGCAATCTCCTCTACCAAGATAGGCTGCAATACACCTTCCCGTTGGATCGATTGACTCAATTCTTCCAGTGCTTCTTGGTTGAAATTCTTTCTTGGCTGGTTTGGGTTTGCACGAATTTGTTCAACAGGGACTTCAAGAACACGTTGTCCTTTCTCAGCATCTGGTTTTGATGAAGCTAAGCCAAGGGCGGAGTCCAAAACAGAATCGAATGAATAGTCTTGCATTAAGGAACCTATTCCTTTCCCCAATCCATGTTTCTTATTGGTTTCTTGCGACACGTTTTGTAACCTCCTTGGCTAATGCCTTATATGCTTTTGCTCCACTGCTTGAACCATCGTATACCGTAATCGGAAGTCCATGGGAAGGGGCCTCGGCAAGTCGGATATTTCTGGGAATCATAGTCTTGAAGACCAACTGAGGAAAAAAGGAACTCACATCTTCAACTACTTCCTTAGCCAGATTAGTACGCTTGCTATACATAGTAAAAAGAATTCCTAGCACTTCAAGATCGGGGTTAATCGATTTCTTCATGTTCCCCACAGTTCTTGTCAACAAACTCAACCCTTCCATTGCCAAATATTCACACTGCATTGGAATGATCACTTTCTTGGCCCATGCCATTGCATTGACCGTGACCAATCCTAATGAAGGAGGACAATCTGCAAGGATATACTCCCAAGAATCTTCCAATGACGATAAGGCTCGTTTAATAAAAAACTCTCGCTCTTCCTCTTCAACCAGCTCGATATTCAAACCAGCCATGTTGATATTGCTGGGTATAGCGTAGAGATTCTTGACAGGAGTCTGCTGAACTGCTTCCTCAGCGGGAAGCTGGCCAGCTATTACCTCATATATACCAGGTTGCCTTCCATCAATGGAGGTAGCACTCGTGAGATTACCCTGGGCATCCAAGTCGATCAACAGGACCTTCTTACCCTGCCCAGCCAAAGCAGCTCCCAAGTTAACTGCTGAGGTAGTTTTACCTACTCCACCTTTTTGGTTCAAAAACAGTATTGTTTGTGCACTCATACTATTCACTATACGTAATAAACTCATTCATGTCACCCAATAAGGTTGTTAACTTGACCCTTATTCATCTCTATAGTATCTTCAAGATACCGTATGGAGGATAATTACATGATAGAAGATAAAGTCAAAAAGGCACTTGAGGACATTCGGCCCTCTTTGCAAAATGACGGTGGAGATATCGAGTTCATCAGTTTGGTTGGCAATGATGTAACTGTTCGTCTTGTTGGCGCATGTGCTGGCTGCCCGATGTCCCAGATGACCCTGAAAGGTGGTGTAGAACGCTACCTTCGCAACTTTGTTGATCCGAATCTAACTGTGGTAAATACCCCAGATCTATAGTATTCAGAGAACCAAGCATGATGCGTTTCACGTGAAACATTCGCGTGGAACGTATTTTTTTGTACCCTGAATTATGTTTCGAAATACGTATTCTATTCGAATCAACTCTCTACCAAGATAATTGATGTTTCACGTGAAACAATCATAAAAAACCTCATACAATTCTTATTATTTTTAGTCGAACCACGATAACACTTCTTCTACCAATCAAACTCCATATACAAGGAGTTCGTTCTAAGAATGTATTACAGTAAATAGCTCACTCCCCGTATTCAACGATACATACCCCTAAGATGGCCATACCGTCCAATTACTATTTCCTTCTGCTAGAGGTTTCACGTGAAACACCAAAACACTATCTGAAGTACCAAAGGATATCTGTATACCGATACTGACCCCTCCCCTACCCTCTTCCTTTTCTGAATCCTCTATCTATTGGAAGTAAGCACATCCTAAGATTAGGTACATTATTCATTCCATGTTTCACGTGAAACGGGGTTGGCTTTAGTAAGGCTATACTCTTCTTTTGAGTGAGCACTATTCACTTAGGTTGGTTTTTCACCCTCGATTTTTAAATGTTTTTCAAATATGTCAAAAACAGCAAATCAGAGCGCTATTTGCAGGTTTTTTGGTCAATGTTTCTATATAACGATACAGATTTGTGTGGGAAATGGAGGAAAATTTAGGCAATAAAATGGGCTGTTTTCTCAATGGAAAACAGCCCGATATACTACTTAACAGATGTTTTATTCGTTATCTGAATCGTCAATTACAATATCTTCAGATTCATCATCATCAACATCCTCATCTTGAACCACATCCTCTGGATTTGGTGCTTCAGGAATCTCTACTTCTTCCTCTTCATCTTTCTCAGTAGAAGCTATGGCTACGATGGAGTCATTTTTCCACTTCATCGATACCACACGAACTCCGGCAGCATTTCTCCCTTGCACAGAGATTGCATCACAATGAACCCTCAGTGTCTGTCCCATCATGGTGACACACACAACATCATTATCATCGTTTACACTCAGCACACCCACTATAAAGGTTGCCTTCGTTCCAAGACGGAAGATCTTCTGTCCCTGTGTTCCTCTACCATGCACATTGAAGCTGTCAAAGGTTACTTGCTTTCCCTGCCCATTTTCAGTAATCATGAGAATTCTATGGGAATCATCTACCTTCAACAATCCAGCAACCTGATCATCTCCGATCAAGCGGATACCGCGAACACCACGGCTAGCCCTTCCCATTGCCCGTACATCACTCTGACGGAACCTGAGTCCACGACCATTCTTGGTGATCAACATAACCTCATCACCTTCCTCAACAAGGTCACAGCTCAGTAGCTCATCACCTTCATCAAGGAATAAGGCCCTGATACCACGAACCCTTGCATTCACGAAGTTTGACAACGATACCTTTTTCACAACACCCTGACGGGTAGCCATCATCAAGTACTTATCCTCACTGAATTCCTTGAATGCAATGATCGAAGTGATCTTCTCAGTGGTTTCCAGCTGAAGAATATTCTTGATACTGGTCCCCTTTGCAGTTTTGGTAGCTTCAGGAATCTGGAATCCCTTGATATAGTAAGCCTTGCCTGCATTACTGACAAACATTACATATTCATGGGTTGAGGCAACAAACATATGGTCGACGAAATCACCGTCCTGCAGCTTGGTTGTCCTGGTGCCCTTGCCTGCACGTCCGTGAGCATCATACTCCTCGACGGGAATTCGCTTTGCAAAGCCCTTGTTGCTGATCAACACAACAACAGATTCTTCCTTGATGAAATCCTCATCTGTCGCCTGTCCCAACTCTTCTCGAGCAATTCTTGTAAGTCTACGGTCTTTTGGAACAAGGGAGGAGGGAAGGGAGCGAACTTCAGATTTGACAACGTCCAATATCTTCTGGTCGTCAGCAAGCAATTCCTGATAGTAGGCTATCTTCTGTTCAAGCTCTCCCAATTCATCCAATATCTTGGAAGTCTCAAGATGACTCAAGCGACCAAGTTTCATGTCGATGATCGCCTGTGCTTGGATATCATCCAAACCAAAACGTTCAACGAGACGATTTGCAGCTATCGTGTTATCATCAGACTCCTTGATGATCTTAATTACCTCATCGATATTATCAAGACCAATTTTCAAGCCCCTGAGGATATGTGCACGCTCTTGTGCCTTGCGCAAGTCATACCTTGTCCGTCTTGTTACCACCTCAGTTCGATGCTCAATATAATAAACCAGCATCTCCTTGAGCGTAAGCAACTGAGGTCTTCCCTTCACCAGTGCAAGATTGTTTACATTGAAGTTTGACTGTAGGGCAGTTCTGCTGAATAACTGATTGAGTACCACCATCGGCTCAGAGCCCATCTTCAGCTCCACCACAATCCTGATACCATTACGGTCGGACTCGTCGCGTATTGTGCTGATCATGGGGATTGCACCATTCTTACGGAGGTCATCAATCTTCTTCACCAAATCAGCTTTATTGACTTGGTAGGGTATCTCGGTGAACACGATCTGGTCATGACCACGGTCACTCTCCTCGATCTCGTACACAGAGCGCATGACAATCTTGCCACGTCCGGTGGTAAAGGCATCCTTGATTCCCTGCACGCCACAGATGACTCCACCTGAGGGGAAATCAGGGCCCTTGATATGTTCCATCAACTCATCAATGGTGATATCAGGGTTTTCAATGACTGCACAGATGGCGTCAGAGATTTCCTGCAGGTTGTGTGGAGCCATATTGGTGGCCATTCCAACGGCAATTCCACTACTTCCGTTTGCCAGCAGGAAGGGGAATGAACCAGGAAGCACCAGAGGCTCTGTCATCGAGTCATCATAGTTTGGCCCGAAATCAACCGTCTCTTTCTGGATATCCTGCAACATCTCCTCGCCGATTCGGCTCATCTTAGCCTCGGTATATCGCATTGCTGCTGCCGGGTCTCCGTCAATTGAACCAAAGTTACCCTGGGGGTTTACCACCGGGTAGCGCAAGGAGAAATCCTGTGCGAGACGTACCAATGCATCATATACCGATCCATCCCCATGGGGATGGTACTTACCAAGCACGTCACCAACAATACGAGCACATTTCTTATATGAGGAGTTGGCTCTCAGGCCCATCTCATACATATCAAAGAGGATTCTTCTGTGGACCGGCTTGAGACCGTCACGTACATCAGGGAGAGCCCTGCTGACAATGACGGACATGGCATAGTTGAGGTACGAGGTTCGCATCTCCTTTGCCACGTCTACAATTATTGTCCTATTTTCGTTTACTTCTTCCACGATTATGTCCTTATACTAGATATCCAAATTCGAAACATAGACGGCATTTGCGTCAATGAAAGCCCTTCGTGGCTCAACTTCTTCACCCATGAGCATACTGAAGACCCTATCAGCTTCCTCTGCATCTTCAAGAGAGATTTGGCTGATCATGCGTGTCTCAGGATTCATGGTTGTTTCCCAAAGCTGATCGGGGTTCATCTCACCAAGACCTTTGTACCGCTGGAGCCCGACCTTGTTTTCATCCCTGACATTGTGTTCTTCGAGAATCTTGGTCCTCGCTTCCTCATCATAGGCATAGAAAACCTTCTTCCCTATGGTGATCTTGTACAAGGGAGGCATTGCAAAATAGATATACCCGGCTTCAATGAGAGGTCTCATATACCTAAAGAAGAACGTCAGCAGCAATGTCCTGATATGTGATCCATCAACGTCTGCGTCTGCCATGATGATAATCTTGTGATATCTCGTCTTAGAGAGGTCAAAGGTCACATCATTGTCGAAATTTTCATCCTTGCCCATATTGTTGTACCGGGTAATACCGGCACCAATGGAGGAAATAACCGGCTGCAGCTTATCATTTCCCAATACCTTGAACTCCTGGGCTTTCTCAACATTGAGCATCTTACCCCAAAGAGGAAGAATTGCCTGGAATTTACGATCACGTCCCTGTTTTGCGGATCCACCTGCTGAGTCACCCTCAACAATGAAAACCTCACACTTTGCAGGATCCTTTTCAGAGCAGTCGGCCAGCTTGCCTGGTAGGCCGCCACCTTCACTCTTCTTTCTGATCTGCTCTCGTGCCTTACGGGCGGCAACCCTTCCAAGCGCAGCACTGATGATCTTCTGCAGAATGGTTTCCGTCTGGGCAGGGAACTCATCAAAATAGTTTCCCAGCTTCTCATATACCATGGAGAAAACAACGCCGGTTACCGCAGAGTTGCCCAATTTCATCTTGGTCTGCCCCTCAAACTGGGGCTCAGGAACCTTTACAGAGATAACAGCGGTCAAACCTTCTGAGATATCACTCTGTTCGAGTTTTTCCTCATACTTCTTCAAGAGTTTTGGGTTCTTCTGTAATTGAACGTTGATAACCCGACTTAATCCAGTCCTGAAACCAGTAAGGTGGGTACCACCCTCGCGAGTGTTGATATTGTTTACAAAGGTAAGCACCTTCTCATCGTACTTATCATTGTACTGCAGACCAATCTCCACCTTGATGTTGTCCCTTTCCCCTTCAATGGAGATGGGAGGATCAACCAAGACACGCTTGAATTCGTTAAGGTAACTTACAAAGTGGGAAATACCACCATCAGAGTGAAATGTTTGTTCTTTTACCTCATTTCCTCTGCGGTCAGTAAGGGAAATTGAAACTCCCTTGTTCAGGAAGGAGAGCTCCCTGAATCTATTGACCAATACCTCATAACTGAAAGCATTCTGCTCCATGATGGAGTAGTCGGGGGAGAATTTAACCACGGTGCCGCTTCGATCGGTATCTCCGATGCGAAGCACTTCACTCTTGGGCAATCCACAGCTGTAGAGCTGTCGGTATATCCCCCCATCTCGATAGATGGTAACCTCCATCCAGACCGAGAGGGCATTTACACAGGAGACACCCACTCCATGCAATCCACCGGAGACCTTATAGGAGTTCTTATCGAATTTTCCTCCGGCATGCAGTTGGGTGAGGGCAATTTCCAGCGAGCTTTTCTTCTCAATTGGGTGTGGATCGACAGGAATTCCGCGGCCATTGTCTTCAACTGTACAAATCTCTCTTCCCTCATCATCAATATCGAGGTAGACACGGATTTCTGAACAGTAACCGGCCATCGCTTCATCAATGCTATTATCAACCACCTCATATACGAGATGATGCAATCCATCAATGCCTGTGGATCCAATGTACATACCAGGTCGTTTTCGAACAGCCTCAAGACCCTTGAGGACCTGAATACTCCCGGCAGAATAACCATGGGAAACGGAAGCCATCTCAACACCATCTTGGTGCAAGGATGGCTCCAACGTTCCGTTATCAAAGCTCCCTTCACTCATTCGTTATATCCTTATGTAATAATAAAAAAAATACATGTATCAATTCTTATCAAGTATACCAAAATTATGGGGGAGTTGCAAGCTTGCACACGAATTCAAGCCAATTTATTACTTCTTTTATTACAAGATTTTACAAACAACAGATTCACTTAGCTGTACAATACTTGCACCGTCTGACACTACAAGGTAAAATGGCCGCATGAGCGAAGCACAAAACATATACTATGAGTTCTGGCAGGAAACTGCCTCCCGTATCAAGGAGACCCTTCCAGAACAGGAATACCATACCTGGTTCAATCGAATTGCCTACCTACGATCAGATAGTCATAAGGTAGTATTGGCTGTAGCAAGCCAGTTTATTCTTGACACAGTAATAGCCCGTTACAGGGATATGATACGCAATACGATGATTGAACTAACTGGAGAGGACATCGATATTGGTTTTGAGGTAGTAGCACGTTCAAAAATTGAACAAATACAGCAACCATCAAAAGAACACAAGGAAGCTCCAAAGGAAACACCCATTGTTACCATCCAACCAAAGCCACAGGTCAGTGAAGAGAAGACCTTGAAAATGAAAAAGGATTGTAATCTGAACCCTTCCTATGAGTTTCATACATTCGTGATCGGGGACAACTCTGCATTTGCCTATAATGCAAGCCTCGCGATTGCAAAGAATCCAGGAGTCAGTTACAACCCTTGCCTTATCTATGGTGGTGTAGGGCTTGGTAAAACACACCTGTTGAACTCCATCGGAAATTATATCATCAACAACACCCCTGAGCTGAAGGTTATGTATGTGACTGCCGAGATGTTTACCAATGAATTCATTGAATCAATCGGATCACAAAGAACACAGCAGTTCAAGAATAAATTCCGTAAAGTGGATGTGCTGCTCATCGATGACATACACTTCCTACAAGGAAAGGACAGTACACAGGAAGAACTGTTCCATACATTCAACAACCTGTACGAGTCAAAAAAACAGATGGTATTCACCTGTGACCGACCCATCAGTGAACTGAAAAACATAACCGATCGCCTGAGTTCCAGGTTTGAGAGGGGATTGAACGTAGATCTGCAACCACCAAACTATGAAACAAGAATGGCAATCCTCAAGAAAAAACTTGTGGAAAGGGGCGGTTCAATGAGTGAGGAGATTCTCAACTACATAGCAACCAATGTATGTACCAATGTGAGGGATCTTGAATCATCACTAACCAAGCTTATTGCCTATAGCGAACTACTTGGACAGGAAATATCATTTGACAAGGCACGGGAACTCCTTGGCATTCTCCCCTCCTTGGCTGCCAATTCAAACCAGACCCTCTCCATTGATACCATCATCAAGGTAGTGGGAGAGTACTTCAATGTAAGCAGTTTCGAGATCAAGGGAAAAAAGAAGAACAAATCGCTCATACAACCAAGACAGATTGCCATGTTCCTGGCAAGGGATATTACCGAATATTCCACTACGGAAATCGGTACAGAATTTGGAGGCAGGGACCACACCACTGTCATGCATGCACATGACCGGATTGAGTCCCTTATGAAAGGGGATGAATCATTTGCAAACACCATCGTAAAATTGAAGAGGGACTTAACAAATGGTAAGCGGTAATATCTTGTGGACAACCACTGGATACCTTGTGGATAACTGCCAAAACCTGTGGATAGAGCTTTTTTCCTTGTGGATGAAATGTGGGCAACTGGACAAGTTATCCACAAGATGACAAAAATTAAGCAGTGATTGGACAAGAAATTAGAAAGTTATCCACAGAATCTGTGCTATTATTACTATTATTACTATATTTTTTAATAATCTAGGAGTATTAATATGAAATTCGTCTGCAACAAAGATGACATCCTCAACGAGATAATATATTCAATGGATTTTACCAGTCAGAGAAACTCCCTTTCTATCACCAGCAACGTCTATCTGGAGACCTTCGATGGAAGGCTTATCATCAAGGCAACAGATCAGAAATTGGGATTCAACACTGAGATTGCAGTCGAGACACTGCAAGAAGGAAGAACCACTGTTTTCTGTGAGAAACTCCTGAATATTCTCAGAAGCCTTCCAAACACCAGAATTGATTTCTCATTGGAAGATGGAATGCTTACCATCAAGCCTGAAGAGCAAAACATTGATTTCAAACTGAGAACCATAGGTGCTGATGAATTTCCCTCCTTGGAGAATTCAGAATCATCTTCGTATTTCACGATTCCTCAGAAAACCTTCACCGATATGGCAAACCAAACCATGTTTGCCATCAGCGAAGATGAAACAAGATATTTTCTCTGTGGTCTGTATCTCGAAAGAAATGCAAGTGGCATGAACATGGTTGCCACAGATGGAAGAAGACTTTCCATTGTGGAGAGAACATTTGAAGAAGATCTTCCCATGTTCCCATCAATTATCATTCCACCAAAATTCTTTACAGAATTGAAAAAACTCTCCACTGATGAGGGAATGCTTGACCTTTCAATAACCGAAAACATTCTTTTTGCAAAAATCGGAAACAGGACATTCTATACAACCCTCATCAAAGGACAATATCCAAACTATCGTAGGGTGATCCCTGAAGTGCAAACCTATACCTGCACGATGAGAATCCAAGATATGCTTGATGCCTTGAAGAGAGTTTCTCTCTTGGTTGAAAACAAGGCAAAAAGAATCTTCCTGGATATCAGTGAAGCTGGAGTGCTGCTTACCAGTGATGAGAGTGAAGTAGGAGAAGCGAAAGAAATCATTGCATGTCAGTATGAAGGTCCTGACAGCAAGGTTTCCTTGAACTACACATACTTGGTAAATCCATTGAAAGCCATGGAGGGAGAATATTTCTCCATCAACTTTACTGAACCTACTCGTGCAATGACTGTAAAACCTGATAGTAATAGGGATTACTTTCATATCATTATGCCAATGCAACCGAATGCCTGATGCGTTTTACCCAACTTTGGACCAACCAATTCAGAAATCTGGCCAGCGAGAAAATACCTGTCGATAACCGACAGGTATTCCTCATTGGACCCAATGGACAAGGAAAAACCAATCTTCTTGAAGCAGTATATACACTCTGTTATGGATCTTCGTTTCGTACAAACCAACTGAAGGAACTCGCAACTGACAAAGAAAAAAACTTCAAGCTTGAAGGGATATATGTAACAGATGATGAACAACATCACACCCTTGTACTCGAATACAAAGATGCAAAACGGACGGTACTGCTTGATGGAAGGGAAATCAAGGACAGAAAGGAGTTGATCTACAACATCCCCTGCATAGTTTTCAGCCATGACGATATTTTTTTCATCAAGGGAGAACCTGAACAGCGAAGAAGATTTTTTGACCAGATCATGAGCATGTACAATCCCCTGTTTTTTGATGACATGCGCAGGTATCGGTTGGTATTGAGACAACGGAATCTGGCAATAAAAGAACAACGATTTGAACTGCTTCCAGTCTATGACATTCAGCTCGCCACCTATGGCATTGCAATCCAGCAGGAAAGAACACGTGCTGTATTCGAGTTCGACCAGATTTTTCCTGAGATGTATCGCTCTGTTTCTGGTCAGGATATTGACGTGCATATCGAGTACCAACCGTCCTGGAATACCTGTGCAACCAAGGATGAGGTGATTGCTTATCTGGAACAGACAAGAGGACGAGATATGAACCTGTTGACTACTACCAGTGGAATTCATCGTGACAGGTTCCAGGTGATGGAAGGTTCTCAAAATTTTTCCCAAACAGGATCTACCGGCCAGATGAGGCTTGCTTCACTCATTTTCCGTACCGCACAGATGGCATTTTTTGAGAAGAAAACTGGAGGAAAGCCTTTGATACTGGTTGATGATGTACTGCTCGAGCTTGATCACACCAGACGAGCAGAATTTCTTAGGTTGATGCAATCCTACAGCCAAGCTTTCTTTACATTTTTACCAGAAGAGCAGTATTTCTCCTCTCTGGCAGATGAGAACGCATTGGTGTATACTGTCGATCAAGGAAGATTTATCAGCCATGAAGGATAAGAAAACAAGACTGTGCAAGGAAGGAGAACCACTGGAAGCAAAAGCCGTGCTTGACTATGTCTTGAGAAGACTTGATATCCGTCCTGATAACCCAAAAGCAGCTGTTGGGTTTGAGTGGCAGAAAATCATTGGAAACCGCTTGTATCCTCACGTAAAAATTGTGGAAATCAAGCACACCACATTGGTTTTGAAAGCCGACCATCCTTCTTGGGCACAAATTACCATGATGCAGCAAAAAAAAATTCTTTCTCTGCTCGCAAAGAAGTATCCATCCCTAGGCATTAAGAGCATTCAGATGCTAAGCTCTTAGTTACTTGACGTAAATACGGGCAGTCTATATACTGCACCACTCGGGGG
>NZ_JAEKNT010000369.1 GCF_016406725.1 Sphaerochaeta sp. S2
GGACATAACAGGAGCGTAACACCAGTGTAAACAATGAAGACCGGCCTCCTGAAGCCGGTCTCCTGTATCGATTTATTGAAAAGAAGGCCGCAAACGCGGCCTTCTTCTGAACACTACTTGGAAATGAGCATGGTCTTGGGATCGAGACTTACGCCCATAGGCTTCTCGTATACCCCCTCGCGGGCCTTCACGGCCGTCATTACCACCTTGTCACGTTCCTCATTGTAAATAAGGCCAATAAGGACATCAATCAAATCGATATATTTTTGCATGGTATTAGGAACACCATATTTATCATAAACAACATCGGAGCGAACAGGAGATACACTGAACCATACCTCCAGATTCATATTCTGTGCAAACTGCTTGATCTTCCGAACATCATCCTCAGTCGCCACGGTTAGCTTGTATCCGTCGAAGAGAATGGCGTCTGCCTTGAAACTCCCATGATTGATCAAGGTTTCCAGACTGGAAAGCACCTTATCAATGGTGACATTCTCCTGGCTGAAATTCATGACCACACGGTTACTGAGAATATTGTTGTACACGGTCGCTGCATCATCAAGGGTACGGCCATCAGAGACTTCCCTGAATACTTCCTTATACCAGTTGATGACATGTTCTACATTTCCAGAGAACGAGACATGAATGACATGCTCCCCTCTCAGTAGCTTATCAGTAGCAAGATGGACCAAGCAGGCTGTCTTGCCAACACCGTGACGGGAAACAAGGACCCCGAGGTTCCCACGACCAAGTCCACCGTCCAAAGACTGCTCAAATACGCGAAGAGGACTCAGTTCGTTTAACTCTTGAATTACCATAGCGCTCACCTCCAAGTAATTTTTAGGTTCATCCCTAGTATACTATGGAAAATCACAAAATGGTACTTTTTTACAGAAAAGGGCAAAAAGAGACCCCCCAGGAGGGTTTATCCTCATGGAGGGCTTGGGATTGCAGGAAGAAACACTATTTCTGTTCTTTCTTCCGCTTCTCCTGATAATCCTTCTTCAACTGCTCGGAAACGCTTACCGGCACCTTGCCGTACTTCCCGATTTCCATGGTAAATTCGCCCTTACCCTGGGTGAGGGAGCGAAGAACGGTGGAATATCCGAACATTTCAGAGAGGGGAACTTCAGCAATAACAGTACTCATTGCATTATCCTCGGTGGAGCTGATGATCAGACCACGTCTTTGGTTGACTGAAGCGAATACCGAACCTTGGAATTCGTTGGGTGCAACTACCTCGACCTTCATGATCGGCTCGAGGATGACCGGCTTGGCCTTCTCGAACGCTTCACGGAATGCACTAAGGGCTGCAGTCTGGAATGCCTGGTCTGATGAGTCAACCGGGTGCCAAGCACCATCGTTGACAACAGCCTTCACACCAAGTACGGGGAATCCGAGCTGAGCACCCTTCTTGATGGCCATCTGGAATCCCTTGTCACAGGATGGAATGTATTCAGTAGGAATGGATCCACCC
>NZ_JAEKNT010000370.1 GCF_016406725.1 Sphaerochaeta sp. S2
CTCCAAGAATACACCCACTTGACTGAGCTTGAGCGATGAGAGCGGGGGCCCAAAGGGGATGTATGCAAGAGAACAGAAAGGGGCCATCCGCTTGACGAGCACAAGCAGTGTAAAAGTTGAACTTTCCATCTCAACTGAGAATGCAAAGCTCTTCCACCCGGAGCGCTGTTTCACTTCAGCCCAGTAGCTGCTTTGGAACACTGTACTGCTCGGTGAAAGTTCACTGGTTGCTATTCTCTGGATACGCATGCTCTTGCTTCTCTCCCCTTTAAAACATATTTGGGGGCCAATTGGCCCCCAAAATCCTCATCTACATAAGAATACTACTGGCAGGGGGTCAACCTACCGGGCCATTCAAGTATTTTTTTGCAGTCAGGGCTACCCCGTCTTTTCCAATCGGCTTCCCATCAATCTTCACCACGCCAGACTCAGTATAAATCGGCATGGAGAAGAAGTGATCTGCCTTCACATACGGAAGCTTTTCCTCAACCGGGGAAAATCCCTCTGGGGTGAGCACGCTTCCCACCTCAAACTGAGGTGCAAAGAGCACTTCACAGGTGGAGTGTTCCTCAGCATCTGGATCGCTGGCGGCAAGCAACATACCGTAGCTTTTCTCTCCACGGAAATTTGCCGGTTTGAGATTGCTTACCAGTACTATGTTCTGGTCCTGCAACTCCTCTTCCTTGTAATAAGGCACGATGGAACTGACAATGGTTCTTGGTTCCTCTTCCTGTACATCAAGGGTAATTATATAGAGTTTATCACCACGAGGGTGTCTCTCCACATTGGTAATCTTTGCGACCTTGAGAATCACTCGACTCGCAAACTGTTCAGCCAGGCTTACCTGGTCCTCTTTCTGATCCATATCTTTCTCCAATTCTTTGGTTTTCTTCTGTTCTCGCTCTTCCTGGGAGCCGCTGAAACGAGTACGCAACTGCTCGATCAGAGAATCCTCAAGCTTGGTGAAGAGCAACGAAACCTCGCCAATCCCCTCTATTCCTTCCCAGTTGCCAAGATCATTCCAGTTGGTCTTCTCAGCACCAAGGAAGGAAAGCATTTTCAGTGAGGTTTCCGGCATGAACGGCTGTACCATCACCGCCAGGTCACGAATCAGATAGACGAGGGTCTTGAGCAGGCTCATCGCTTTCTCTGGTTGTTCCTTGCGCATCTTCCAAGGTTCGCCATCCTGGAATGCCTTATTTCCCAATGAGGAGAGGCTGATGATCTGCCTGAGTGCATCGCGCTCCTCAGCACGCTCCATGAATGAATCGATTTTCTTCTCACGTTCTACAATCTGGGCATGCAACTCAGTATCGATGGGTGCTGAGAAAAGGGCTCCGTCTTCATAGAACCGTTTCACAAATGTCAGGGTCCGGTTGACCAGGTTGGAAAGGTTGCCGATGAGCTCCCCATTCACTTTCTCCTGGAAGTCAGCCCAGGTGAAGGTAACATCGCTTTTCTCCGGTCGGTTGTAGAACATGTAGAACCGCCAGACATCAGCTGGAATTCCTGTGTCCTGGACATCATTGCCAAATATGCCAATCCCGAGACTCTTGCTGAACTTTCCACCCTCGTAATTGAGGTATTCAGTACTGCTCATATGATGAAGCATGGTCCAATCCATCCCACTTGCCAGCTGGCAGGAGGGGAAAATAACAGTATGGAAGGGAATATTGTCCTTTCCGATGAACTGGAACAGTTCAGTAT
>NZ_JAEKNT010000371.1 GCF_016406725.1 Sphaerochaeta sp. S2
GCCCCCATGTTGCTTGCTACCTTGGCCGCTCTCCTCGCTGCTGCAATGATCGGCAGCACCTTCCTTAAGGAGAGTGAGATGATCATCACAGAAGAAGAGCGGCTCAAAGAGGTAATCAATCAGGAGATTGTGCATCTTCAGTAGGACTATTTGCCCTTTGGTTTCAGCTGCTTATCAAAATGGTTGAATGCATGCACGTTCTCCAAGGGAAGACGATCGCGTTTACCGTTTTCACTCTCCAGGTGTTTTTCGCTCAGGTGGGAGCTGTCTCCTGGGTATCCTACCACCATCAGTACCATGATGGAGTCTTCATCAGCAATGCCTAACACTTCTTTTGCCAGATCGGCATTGAACCCAGCGATGGGGTGTACATATAGTCCTTCCTGTACAGCCTGAAGTTGATACGCCATCGCTGCCATACCCAGTTCAAATGGGGCATAGTGGCGTTCACCAAGGGTCATTCCCCAGGCGTTGTTGGTTACCACCGCTACCAACGCGGGAGCCTTCTTTGCCCAGTAGTTCCCAGGAGCCAGTGCTTCCTTGAGTTTTTCCAATACTGTTTCATCAGATACGGTCACCAGTCTCCATGGTTGGTTGTTCATGGATGAGGGGGCGGTGTGTGCTGCTTCTGCAAGACGGACCAGGATGTCCTCACTGATGGGTTTTGTATCGAGAGCACGATAGGCTCTCCTCTTCTCGATAACTTCTAACATTGCCATAGATTCCTCCATTTCATTTCTTTTCAATGTACTATGGTTTTCATTATCCGTGTACAGGGAATAAGGTTTTTCTTTCTGAGGTAACTATTTGTTTTCTATAATGTGTTACTTCTGAGACAACTCTTTTGCTTGTTTACCTGAGAGGTGGTCGATATCAATGGCGATAATGATTGCCTGGCTGCACCCTCTGATCTGCTCTATGCGTTCCTGTTTCGGCCTGTCGCTTGCATATTTATCAGTGAGGGCCGTAAAGGCTCTTGTATACTCATCCCCTTCAGCCAATCGCGCCTTCCCAAAGGCAATGACACTGGAAAAGTAGGTGGTGTACTCCTTGCTTACAATCCGGTCCTGACCTACAACGGTGAATGACACCTTCTTGTGGTTTGCAATGGCATCGACTTTATGCCCTTGTTTGGCGCTATGCATGTAGAGCCTATTGTCAAGGTAGACGTAATTGAGGGGAATTGCATATGGGTAGGCATCGTCCCCAAGGCAGGCAAGCGTACCATAGGAACCTGCTTCAAGTATGGCCATGGTCTCTTCATCGTTGAGTTGCTGCTTTGCTCTACGCATCGCTCTGAACATGAAATATTTCTCCTCTGGATATGAAAAAACGGGGAAGGCAGTACCATCCCCGTTCTTGGAAACCCACGTGATTAGTCGCGGGGTGAAAAGTCAGACTTAGGAGCTCCACAGAGAGGGCAAACCCAATCCTCGGGGAGATCTTCAAAGGCTGTTCCGGGCTTGATTCCGTTATCGGGATCACCTACTTTCGGGTCATATACATACCCACAAAGATCGCATTCGTACTCTTTCATAGTTGTTTCCTCCTCCCCATAGCATAACGACATTCATGACAAGGGGCAAGATAATTATTACTGATAGAGAGCCAGGATTTTATTCAGCATCTTGCAGAATTTCTTCCTGAAACTATCAGGTCCCAATATCTCCACTGAGTCACCACACTGGATGATTCTCAGATAGAGTTCGATCGAGTTCTCTGCATCCATGTTGCAGATAAGATCCCCACCTTCCGTTTTCTCGAACACAGGGGTTCCATGCACTACCGAGCGAAAGACATTCATTGCTGAGCGTTCCTTGAGCCTCAGGCTTAGCGGAATCATATCGATGGCTTCGTAGTGTTCCTCGGCTTCATGGAACTTGAATGGTTTAAGGTTGTCCGGGATGGTGTAGGTCTCATCCAGGATGATTGCACTGGTAATGGTGCTGATATCGATGGTAATGATCTCAGTGGTATGGCGTAATCTTCCCGTCACACTGATAGGATGCCGTCCTCCGGTGTCTTCTTCCCGGAACCCTATAAAGTAGGGGGCAAGTTCTGTCTCAATGGGGTCAAATCCTTTCAGGCTCTGTACAACTCTCACAATACGACCCGATACCCAGGAGTCAATAAGCACTTCCAACACAGAGTTGAACTTGCTGCACTCCTTCTTCTCCTGTATCTTCCTGTCGATTTGCTCAGCGAGATTGACGATATTCTCACTGATCTTCGGAGCATAGGATCGCATATTCATTGCAATCTTTCTCAGGCCAGAAGCAAGGTGTGGATTCTGGTACTCACTGCTGGTCGCAAGCATCTCCGCGGAGAGGTTGAATGCAAGGCTCTCATACACACTGAGGGCAATGTTCTCATCTTCTTCCCTGCTCTTTATCTTGATGAGGTTGTTCTCCTCAAAGATATCAATATACTGCTTCAATTCATCAACATATCTGCTGATCGTCGAGCGGTGGACGCCAAGACGGCGCGCAATCTCGGCTCTCCTCAGTCCTTCCGGATGGGAGTGAAGCAACAACTCAAGTTGTGCAACGCGTTCGCCTTTCATACACTAATCCCTCTCATTTGCACCATTCTGCAACAAAATACAAGTCAGTATACCATGGATGTTCCATCTTACAAGGCTTATTTGCACAAATGAACGCAGTTTTGCAACATCACTGATGAGTTGTCGAGGAAACGCACTCATGATAGGATATGCATACAAGGAGAGACTACTATGGAAGAACGTCTGACGAAGCTTGAAATGAAACTTGCCTATGCGGAAGAGACGATCGTAACCCTCGATTCTGTGGTCACTGAACAAGCCAAAGAAATCGGACTTCTGAAGAGCCGTCTCGAAGCATTGGAAAAACGTGTCTCTGATGTGGTGGATGAAATGGGGGATGACGTAGCCCCTTCGGACCAGCGGCCACCCCACTATTAGGAATTAGATAAACAGATTGACTTTGCTCTCTGATGCGGCACCCATGTAGGTGGCAACGCCTCCTACCTCGACGCCGTCAAGCAGTTCCTCTTTGGTGATGCCCATGATATCCATAGACATCTGGCAGGCCACCATGCGGACTCCTGAGCTCTTTGCATCCAGGAACATCTGGGTGACTTGGTCGACATGTTTCTTCTTCATGCGGCTTTTCATCATCTTTGCTCCCAATCCTCCCATATTCATGCTGGAGAGTCCAAGCTCGTCCATTCCCTTGGGAAGCATGCTAGAGAACATCTTCCCCATGAAATCCTTCTTGACCGGTGGTGCTTGTTTCTTGCGTAGTACACTCAAACCCCAGAAAGTGAAGAACATGGTAACTTGTTTTCCTGAGGCAGCAGCTCCATTTGCAAGCACGAAGGATGCGAGGGCCTTGTCCAAGTCATTGGAGAATACAACCATTGTTGCACCATTATCGGGAGCACAGATGGCAGGTTTCTCTCCAGCTGAGTCAGGCATTGAACAGATGTTTGCATTTCCTTTCTCAACAACGGCCTCAATAACCCCTTCTGTTGTGGTCACCGAAACAAGGTTGTTGCCGGTGAGCTTGCTCCAGGATTGTACATCAACACCGAAACCAGGGTCGGAAGCCTTGATGACTATGCGGTCCCCCTCTTCAAGTTTGTCCATTTCCTTCTTGAGTCGGATAATCGGACCGGGGCATTGCAATCCACAGGCGTCTACCTTGAAGATCTTATTCTCTGTCCTTCTGCGGAATGATCCATCTTCGTTGAGATTGTCGATTGTTGCACTCTCTTCCTTGATGTTCAGTACCGTCTTATGCTCAAGCAATTCACGTTCGCGCATTGCACTGTCATAGGTCTTGAAGCCTCCTGTGAGGTTCCTTACACGGCTAAAGCCATTCTGGCGAAGGATGCGTTCGGCAAAGTAGCCACGCAGACCCATGGCACAGTTAAGGATAATGTCGCGGTCCTTTGGGACTTCCTTCAATCGGTCACGGAGATCGGTATTGGGGATATTCACAGCCCCTTCTATTGCACCGAGCTCAAACTCCTCTTCGCTTCTAACGTCAAGCATGAAGGTGCCGTTTTTCCGTGCCTCCTCTGCTTCATCCCAACTGATGGTGTCGCTCATACCTTCAAGGACGTTGACGGCAATGAAGCCGACCATGTTCACGGGATCCTTGGCACTTGAGAAGGGAGGAGCATAGGCTTGTTCGAATTCTGCCAGGTCATAGACCGTACCATCCTTCCCAATGAAGGCGGAGATAATGTCGATACGTTTGTCGACCCCACCATATCCTACGGACTGTCCTCCCCAGATTTTTCCTGTTTCTGGGTGGTAGAGTACTTTCAAGGAGAGCTGTCTTACATTGGGATAATATCCTGCATGATTGCCCACATGGGTGATAGCGCAGCGATAGGGGAGAGAGGCGGCTTTCAAGCCTTTCTCGGTCAGACCTGTGGAAGCAACCGTCAGGTCAAAAATCTTTGCAATGCTGGTACCGATGATCCCGGTATAGGGCTTCTTGTTCCCATCCACGATATTATCTGCACAGAGGCGGGCTTGCTTGTTTGCAGGACCGGCGAGGGGGATCGTTACCGGGCTCCCTGAAAGCGGGCTTTCAAAGACAATGGCGTCACCTATTGCCCTGATGTCCTTGTCGTTGGTGGTGAAATATTCATCTACCTTGATTGCCCCGTTCTTTGCGAGTTCAATACCTGAGTCCTTGAGGAATGCGGTATCGGGCCTCACCCCAATGGAGAGGATTACCAGATCTGCATCGATCAGTGTGCCCGATTGCAGGCGTACACTGACCAGTGATCCATGATGCTCAAAGGAGGCTACGCCATCCTGCAGGAAGAGATTGATCCCTTTTGCCCTGAGGTGTTGCTGTACTTCCGCTGCCATGTCGTAGTCGATGATATTCATGACTTGGTCGAGCGCTTCCACAACCGATACTTGTAGGCCACGCTCCTTCAGGTTCTCTGCCATCTCAATGCCGATAAAGCCACCGCCGACTACCACTGCACGTTTGGTTGCTGGACTGTCAACTTTTTCCTTGATGCTATCAATATCGCTGACAGATCGAAGAGACATGATTGCCGGGTGCTCTATCCCAGGGATGGGAGGCTTAACCGGGCTAGCCCCAGGGGAGAGGATGAGTACATCGTAGCGTTCATCATACTCCGTGTTGCGTTTCAGGTCCTTTACATGGATGGTCTTTGCTTCACGATCGATATGTACGACTTCGCTTTGGATACGAGCTTCCACGTTCAACGATTCCATGAACTTGTCAGGGGTCATGACAAATAATCTGGAGCGTTCAGTTATTACATTACCGGCGTAATAGGGAAGACCACAGTTCGCGTAACTGATGTATTCACCACGTTCAAACATGATGATCTGGGCCTTTTCGTCCCTTCTTCTGAGTCTGGCGGCAGTACCTGCCCCTCCTGCGACTCCTCCGATGATAAGGTATTTCTTTTCCATAGGGTCTCCTAGTTATTGGGTGACTGAGTGAATTGTAGTTCGCTTGGAAGGTTGAGTTCTGAACAATTATAGGTTTGTACCATTTCACTGCCTGTTTCGGTCAGGGCAACGGTAAGGCTTCTTCGATCCATGATACTCAAGGTTCTCTGAACAAGTTTACGTTTCTCCAGACTATCCAAGATGCGGGTAAGCCGGGATGGGGAAAGTTCCAGTTCCTTTGCCAAGGCACTGGGTTCGCAGATTCCCTTCTTTACCGCACATAGTAACAAGGCATCGTTGAAAGAGAGTCCTGTTTGCTGCTTCAACTGGTCCTCGAAGTTGCGAAGGGAAGTCTGCAACTTTCGGATGGCGCAGAGATCAATCATGCAAACCTCCATAAGTAATTTTATTTAGCAATAATTGCCATAGACAAATATACGAGGAAGTGCTCTCTTTGGTCAATATGTAGATAAAAAAAGAGTGACTTATTATTTCTGCTATGACATAGCTGAGAGCGAATAATTTGGGGATAGACAAGAAACCTGCAAATTTTACATAAAAAACGAGATATGTTCTGACAGAAGCGGGTACTTTTTACCAGTAAATAAATAGTGCTAAAGAAAATCGATAAATTTATATATGCAAATAGTATACTCCCTAGGTATATTGACAATTTCAGACATTCCAGCATATGCTTGTACCTAGGAAGGGATATGATAAGGAGAAGAATAGAAGGTTGCTGGCAGGGATAAAGCCCTTCAGTCCCAGCGATGTCCTACTACTTTGATCTACTTGGTGTTGGGTATTTTTCTCTTACGCGATGTCCGGTACTACATCTTGGTTCTACTTTTATTGCCAAGCAACGCGACTCCCTTGGGCCAGTGGTTTTCCCGACCACTGGCCTTTTGTGTATGAGTATGGTTAGTCCTTATCCTGATTCAGTGAAAATGTTTCGGATAAGCTCCTCTGGACGGTATGGGTACCTTTCAGCATATAAGCCTCTTGGCGACGAATTCTCTGTATGAATCTTCTAAGTAATTAAAATATAACAAATAAAATATCTCAAGACAGATAAGGAAAACGTTGTATTTCTTGAATATTCTTGTTGACAGAATAAAAAATATGCGGTTAGTATACTAGTATGTCAAAGAATTTCGACTTGATATTGGAGGAATCTATGAAAAAAGCAAGAGTTTTCGTAACAATCTTGTTGGTACTGGTTGTAGCTACTGCATCAGTGTTTGCCCAGGGTGGTGGGGAAAAAGGTGACAAGGTATATACCTTGAAGCTTTCCACTCAGTTGAATGAAACTTCTCCCATGGTTGAGGGCTTCAAGCAGCTGGCAGAAAGTGTAAAGGCTCGCTCAGAAGGCCGTTTGGTGGTTGAGATCTATCCCTCTGCACAGTTGGGAAGTGATGAGGATGTAATCGAGCAGGCATTGCAGGGTGTTAACGTTGCAGTCCTTACCGATGGTGGACGCATGGGCAACTATGTGAATGATATTGCAATCATCGGAATGGCCTATTTTGCCAACAACTACGATGAAGTACTTGCAGTAACCCAGAGCCCAAAGTTTGCGGAATGGGAGAAGGAGTTGAGTGAAGAGAATGAGATTCGCATCCTCTCCTTCAACTGGTATGATGGAGGAAGACACTTTTTCCTGAACAAGGAAGCATATACTCCTGCAGATCTGAGCGGACAGAGGATCAGAACTCCTGGTGCTCCTGCATGGGCAGAGAGTGTTGCCGCACTTGGGGCTACTCCGGTTGCTATGCCTTGGGGTGAAACCTATTCAGCTGTACAGTCCAAAGCAGTTGATGGGTGTGAGGTCCAGCTTACCGCTGCTCTTGGCGCTAGAATCTATGAGGTTCTGGATTACATGATCCGCACTGAGCACTTCCAGCTGATCAATGGCTTGATCGTTGGTGAGAGATGGTTCCAGACCTTGCCAGAAGATCTTCAGACGATTTTGCTCGAGGAAACCAGGGCTGCTGGAGAGAAGAATGCTCGTTACGTACAGTCCAAGATTGCTGAGACAGAAAAGCAACTTGTTGAATATGGCGTGAAAATCATTGAGCCAGATGTTGACGCATTTGTCAAAGCAAGTGATGCTGCGTATGAGAAACTCGGATTTGGCGATTTGAGAAAAGAAATCTACGCTCAGATTGGCAAATAACATAAAGAGGAGCTAAGCTCCGCAACATGATAATGTTGGGATAGCAGCGGTCTCCAAAGCTATCCCATCATTATGTTAGACGTGAGGGAGATTCAATACATGAATATCTTACAGAAAGGATATAAAAAGTTTTGCGACTTTGAGGAGTTGGTTTCCAGTGTGCTCCTGGTAGCAATCACCATCCTGGTTTTTGTCTCTGCCGTATCACGAACAGTGGGACATCCCTTGAACTGGGCGGTTGATATCTCCCTGTTACTGTTCGCTTGGCAGGTTTTCATTGGTGGTGATCTTGCTGTCAGAAACACCAATCTTATTGGGGTTGAGTTGCTTGCCAATAAATTTCCAGGAAAGGTTCAGAAAGGACTCAAGATTGTCTTTTTCATTATGATTATCATCTTCTTGGCTGTTCTGGTCTATTTTGGTATTCCATTGCTGATCCAGAACAGGAAGCGGCTCTTCCAGGTGCTTCCTATCAGTTATTCCTGGGCAACATTGAGCGTTCCGGTGGGATCATTTCTTATGATCATTTCAGCAAGTATCCGATTGTCTCAAATTATTAAGAAACCAGCTTCCTTCTGGGAGCAAGGCCGGAGGGATGAGTAGTATGGGTGTAGCAACAATTGTTTTTATCATGTTCTTGTTGTTGGGTATGCCGGTAGCATTTGCAATTGGTATCTCTGGACTGGCATTCTTTATGGTAACTGATAGTCTTCCATACACCATTGTGGTGCAGAAGGTTTTGGCAACAACACAATCGTTCACCATGTTGGCGATTCCCCTCTTTATCTTTGCCGGGAATCTTATGAACAACACCGGTATTACCAAGCGTCTGATGAAGCTTGCTGATGTCCTGACGGGACATATGCATGGCAATATCGCCCAAGTATCTTGTGTATTGTCCACCTTGATGGGTGGTGTCTCTGGGTCAGCGAATGCGGATGCTGCGATGGAGTCAAGAATCCTTGGTCCTGAGATGACCAAGCGTGGGTATTCCAAGGGTTGGTCATCTGCCATCAATGGACTTTCTTCTCTCATTGTGGCCACCATCCCTCCTTCCATGGGTTTGATCATCTATGGGTCCATTGGTGAGGTCTCCATCGGCAGATTGTTTGCCGGAGGCTTGCTGCCAGGGTTCATCATGATGATTGCATTGATGGTTTCTGTTGATATCAGTGCAAGGAAACGAAAGTATCTGCCGGACAACCCTAAGCATGCATCCTTCACTGAAGTCATAAAAGCATTGGTTGATGGCATCTGGGCCTTGCTCTTCCCGATTCTGTTGATTGTCTTTATCCGTTTTGGAATCATGACTCCTTCTGAATCAGGTGCATTTGCGGCAGTATATGCAATCTTTGTAGGAGCGGTAATCTATAAGGAACTTACCTGGAAAGTCTTTTACAAGACATTGAAGGACAGCTCCAAGGATATTGCCGTGGTCACACTCATCCTCGCAATGAGTGGTGTATTTGGCTATGGTATTGTCTATGACAGAGTCCCACAGGTAATCGCAAGTGCCTTGATGAGTATCACCAGTAATCCAACACTCATGCTCCTGATCATTATCGTACTGCTGACCATCAGCGGAATGTTTGTTGAAACAACGGTTGTTGCATTGTTGTTGACCCCCATTCTGCTTCCTGTAGTGACATCTTTGGGTATTGATCCCGTGCATTTCGGTATTATCATGATGACGGTGACTACGATGGGGATTATGACGCCTCCTGTGGGTATAGCTCTCTATACCACGTCTACAATCATGGAGTGTTCCCCAGAGGAGACAGCGAGGGAATCGGCACCATTCTTTGTCGCCATCTTTATAGTAGTGGCAATTATCACCCTTATTCCGCAGGTCAGTCTGTTCATTCCAAACTTGATTTTTGGTCCAGCAATGTAATTGTGTTACAGCATGAGGATATTCTCCTCATGCTGCTATCCTTGAATCAGTTGGGGTTGGGAATACGGGACTATTCATACTGCGTACAGAGATAACAGTTTCAGTACATAGACAAAAATGATACAATGTAAATTGGTGGTAGGAGAAAGAATATGCAAATTGAACCTCGGCAGGGAAGAGAGACAGCACGGGAGTATGCTCTTCGTCAGCTGAAGGAAAACATCATTTCGTTGCAATTGGAACCTGGGAGCATGGTCAGTGAGAACGAGATCGCAGCCCAACTGGGAATTTCCCGTACTCCGGTTCGTGAAGCCTTGATTGAGCTGAGTCGGGTAAATATTGTGGAAATCCTTCCCCAAAAGGGGAGTAGGATTATGCTGATCGACTACGCCATGGTTGAAG
>NZ_JAEKNT010000372.1 GCF_016406725.1 Sphaerochaeta sp. S2
ATTCAGTAACAAATGCAGCAATTCCTCTCTTGAGAGACCGATTTCCCCAAGGGGAGGTCGGTATCCTGCAGTTCGATGCACACATGGACCTAAGGGATGCCTATGAAGGCAGCAAACTCAGCCATGCATCGGTCATGAGACGTGCTGTAGAGGCAGGCATTCCCCTTTTTCAGGTAGGGATAAGGAATTATAGTGAGGAAGATCTTGAGGCACGTGAGCGCTACCAGGTTGGTCACTATGATGCATCATTTCTCTACAGCCAGAAGAATACACACTCGCTGGAAACCTTGGATCTTCCATCTGATTTTCCCAAACAACTATATGTCACCTTCGATGTTGATGCATTCGATTGTGGGTTGATGAATGCCACCGGAACCCCTGATCCAGGTGGACTCTCATGGTGGGATGCAATTACGTTACTTACCGTTCTTACCAAGGATAGGACGATTATTGGGTGCGATGTAGTGGAATTGGCTCCCAATGCCTTACATCATCCCTCCTATACTGCAAGCAAGCTTACGTATTTCCTGATGGGATTAGCCAGCAAGCGCTGTTCCCAGTGAAAAGGCTGCATTCAACGCTTCTTCTTCAGGGGTGTCCAAGGCGATGACCGGGTCGGCAACCAATACTGCTCCTGCTTCCTTGGTGACTTCAGCCCAGTCTTCCATCCACTCTCCATCTCCCCATCCATATGAGCCGAAGAGCCCAACCGGTTTTCCCTCTAGATGGGGAAGGAGTGCATTGAACATTGGTTCGAATACTTCATCCTCCAAGCTTTCAGAGCCCATTGCAGGACACCCAAAAGCTACCGCGTCATAGCTATCAAGCAAATCGGCAGAGAAGAGACCGGCCTTGATCACCTTGATATCTGCACCGGCTTCCTTGGCTCCTTTTGCCACCGCTTGAGCCAAGGCTTCGGTATTTCCCGTCCCACTGTAATAAACAATTGCAATACGTTTCATCGATCCTCCTAAGGAGATTAATACTAGTTATATAATAAGGGTTAGACATAGCTAACATATATGGTAAGTATTACACTATTGTCGTGATGCATGTCAAGAAAGTACTTATCGGTTGTTGTGTTCAGCTGCCTTGAGAAGTCGTTGCATTTTCAAAGCCAATGGAGAGGCAGGACCAAAATAGACGTGGGCTTTACGATGAGCCCATCGGTAGAGCGTTCTTGCATCCTCCACTTCCCCGAGCTTTCGATAGCATCGCGCTATATGTACAAGCAGTCCAATTTTCTCTGCTTCAGAGGCGAAATCTGATTCTATATCAAGGTAGGACCGGATAATCCTGTACTGCTCGAGCGCTTCTCTCCAGGCATATCGCCTCTCCAGGCATACCCCAAGTGCACAGCGAGCCATAATACTCTGGCTGCTCGTGGATCCTTGGAATGAGGTAAGGATGGTGAGTACCTGCTGACGGAGCAGAAGCTCCTCATCGAACTTCTTCTTGATATGGTAGATGTCTGCCTGCAGGCAGAGTGAATCGATATAGAGATCATAGGAGGGACCATTCTCTTTGGTGTAATCACGACCAAGCAGCTCCTCAACAATGGATTGTGCCTCAGCACTCTGTCCATCATCAAGATAGGAGTTGCCTAAGGCGATCATAGCCTCAATGGTTGACTCATCATCATCACCATGAAGAATCTGGTTCGTCTGATATATCTGTTGTGCAACCTCCAATTCTTTATGGGTCTCTCCTGCACGGTAGTAAGCCATGTTCAAATCCCCCATCAGGAGAATGTATTCTTGATTCATGGGGCCATATTCGTTGAAGTGAGCTATGCGCTTCTTCTCCAGATCAGCGATATTCTGATGAACCCGTGCAAAGTAGAGCGGGTCATCAAGTTCACTGGAGAGTAG
>NZ_JAEKNT010000373.1 GCF_016406725.1 Sphaerochaeta sp. S2
TCTCCATAGTCCCTCCTGCATCTCCCATGACAGCACTGGAGAGGAACAACCCAAGAAGTGGCCGTTTTGCCTGGAAATCATAAAAGAAGGAGGCCATCTCTGAAGGAGAGAGTGCTACAGGACGAAAGTCTTGCCCTGTTCTGAGTGGACAATACTTACAGTCGTTGGTACACCGATTACCCAACAAGGTCTTGAGAATTATGCCAGGTCCTCCACTTGCGGTTGTGGTAGGATAGAGCCATCCACTACCTTTGCTGTCCCGTTTACGGTGTTCGTCAGGGTTCTTTGTCCCGCAGGCACAGCTAAGATCATACTGGGCATCACGACTCAAGATATCCAATTTGCTTTGTGTATCCATACCCCGTCACCTCTAGAAAGAGGGTAACATCAGTATAGTAGTTTGACAAGTAGTTATCGTCTTCGATATTCACTTATCAAAAGTCCGGCCAAGGTAAAAGCGGTTCCAATTGCATCCATTGTAGTAAAGGTCTCCCCAAGCACCAAAGCGGCAAATACAATCGTTATGATCGGGCTCAAATAGAGGTAAAAGGAACTCTTGACCACACCAATGGTACGTAGACCATAATTCCAGGACACAAAACAGAATGCAGAAGCAATAAATCCAAGAAACAACAGATGATAGAGATAGGGAGCAGTCACCATTGCTTGAAAATCGAAAGGTTTCCCCTCTATAAGCAACACCACCACCTGGATGATGAGCGCATAGAAAAACATGTCTCTCGTAACAAGCAGATTCGAGTATCCCCTTCGTGCAACCAAACGTGTAAGCACGGTATAGAGACCCCACATCATAATTGCCACCAAAGCAAGAAAATCTCCAAAAGGGTTGATATCCAGAGTGGTCCCATCTCCGACAGTCAGCAAGATTATTCCTGCCATTGAGATTGCAAACCCAAGAAAATAGTTTTTCTTCAAGGAATCTTCTTTCAAGAAAAAATGCGTTGCCATAAGGGTAAAAAACGGTGCAGTTGCAACGATTACCCCTACATTACTCGCACTGGTATAGACCAGTGCAGTATTCTCCAGATAGTAGTAGAGGAAGATTCCCATCGTTCCAGCTGCTGCCACCAGTGCCCGGTCCTTGTGTGAGGAGTATCCCACGCTTCTGGGATTTATGAGAAATAAAAGAACCAACCCAAGCAGAGAGCGGACCATCAGGATTTGGGCAGGTGTAAAGGCAACCAAGAGCAGCTTGGTCGAAACAAAGGTAACAGCCCAAAAGGTCATGGTACTGATCACCGCAAGATGGCCCAATATACGAGCCTTCGGCAACACAACGATAGGTTCATCCATAATGGCTGGCAGTGTATCCTTAAAGCTTCAGCTCTGCAACTAATGGTGGTATACTAATTATGCAAGAGGAGGCGCCTATGATGACCTATCGAAAGGAACTCTGGTTTCACCTCAACAAACGACGAGGACTCGTCAATATCACTAATGCTGTACAGGAAGCAGTTGATGAGTGCGGAATTAGAGAAGGACTGGTCTTGGTCAATGCGATGAACATTACCAGTAGCGTGTTCATCAATTCCGTGGAAACGGGATTGCATGAAGATTTCGAGATCTGGCTAGAGAAATTGGCCCCCGAACTGCCCTACGAGCAGTACAAACACAACACAGACAAGGAACATAATGCAGATGGCCACCTCAAGCGATCCATCATGGGGCGAGAGGCGGTCATTGCAATTACAGGAGGAAAACTCGATTTTGGCTCTTGGGAAGAGATCTTCTACTATGATTTTGATGGCATGAGAGACAAGCATGTCCTCATCAAGATCATCGGAGAATAGATCACATCTGAGCGCGGTAGGCAGCAAGGCCTGCTTCAATGCAGGCGGCTGCTTTTGCCAGGTCATCGGTGTTGAGCACGTAGGCAATTCTAACCTGCCGGTGTCCCAACCCTTTGGTCACATAAAAATCCTCACAAGGGGCGACCATGACTGTCTCCCCATTCAAATTAAAGTCACGAAGCATGAATGTAGCAAATGACTCTGCATCATCCACTGGGAGTTCTGCCACAAGATAGAAAGCACCCTTCGGGTTGCTCACTTTCACCCCGTCAATCTTCTGCAATGCATTTACAATAAAATCCCTTCTCTTCTCATACTCAATCTTTACTTCACGAAGATAGGAGTCATCAGTACTTAACGCAGCAAGAGCAGCCACCTGTTCAATATCAGGAGGACACAAGCGAGCCTGGGAGAGCTTGAGAGCATTCTCCAAGACTTCCTTGTTCTTGCTGACCAAGGCACCGATTCGAGCTCCACACATGCTGTATCGTTTTGAGAAACTATCCACGCAGATGACCCGGTCACTGAACTCGTCAAAGGAAAGGACACTGGTGAACTCCTTTCCGTCATAACAGAACTCACGGTACACCTCATCGACAATCAGGAAAATGTCATGCTTCTTGCAGAGATTCAGAAGCTGTAACAGCTCATCCTTCGTATAGACATGTCCAGTAGGATTATTGGGGCTACACAGAAGAATTGCCCCAGTCTTCCTGGAAATCTTCTGTTCAAAGGCACTGATATCGGGAAGGGAAAACTCCTCCTCCATGTTGCTGGTAACGGGGACCAAGTCAACCATCGCAGAGTGGGCGAAGGAGGAGACATTGGTATAATACGGTTCAGGAATGATGATTTCATCATACGGATCACAAAGCGTCATGAATGCAAACTGAAGTGCTTCACTCCCACCGGTGGTGATGAGAATATCCTCTGCATCCACATTAAGACCATACTTTGCATAGTAGGCGGGGAGGGCCTCACGAAGTTCTTGCATCCCCTCACTATTTCCGTAGGCAATAATGCTTTGGTCATAGTTCTGAACTGCCTCAATAACCTGAGGAGGGGTCTTTATATCGGGTTGCCCGATATTCAGATGATACACCTTTATTCCCCTGTTCACTGCATCGCGAGCGTATGGGGAGAGACGACGAATGGGAGAACATTGGAAGGCAGAGATCCTATGTGACATGTGCATGGTAATAACTCCAGATGGTAAAATTAAAGTACAACTCACCCTCTGATGAACGATCAGATGGTGGGAGGTAGGTGTAACCCGGACAACAAGATCTACTTGCTCTCCGGGTTACTAGCGCTAGCTCCCGGTTTTGGCTCTTGCGCCTGCGCTTGAGCCTGAGCTTGTGTGTTATCGATAAGAATCTGGATGAATTTACGGTTGTCAAGCAGTGGGCTGATGGAACGACCATGATGCAAACGGCTGATAACACGAGCAAACAGCTCGGTTATATCAGCTTGCACATACCACTCTTTATCGAGCAGGTCACGCCCATGGAATACGGAGTTTGTGCCGATGATCCGATAGAAAATACCTTCCTTATAGGCCATGTCAAAATCTTCTACAGCTCCTGCATTGAAGAAAGGAAGACTTACCATACAGATGATCTTTTTCGCACCAAGGTTCATCAATTCACGCATTGCGATGATCATGGTTCCACCGGTTGCAAGCATATCATCGGCGATAAGTACAGTCTTGCCCTTTACATCTCCAAGCAGATTGATGCTCTTGATATTGGAGTGTTTAGCATCACGGCTTACAATCGAGTAATCGCGTTCCTTGTACAACATTGCCAATGGGCGGTGCAAGGCTTGAGCATAGAACTTGTTCCTGCTGATAGCCCCGGTATCGGGGGCAACCACCACGAGATCAGGATCACTGAAATCGATAATCTTGCGAAGCGCAATCAGTACCTGGTAAGAAGCATGCAAATTTTCAAGATGAAGCTTTGAGAAGCTGTTCTCAATCTCACGACTATGGATATCAAGGGTGATGATGCGCTCAACTCCCAACATCTCACACATGTGGCCAAACATGGCTGCGGTGAGAGCCTCACGCGCACCTTTCTTGTGTTGCCGTGAATAAGGATAGGTGGGGAGTACCAAGGTAACACTCTCAGCTCCTGCAAGTTGGAGTGCATTGATTGTGGTAAAGAGGAACATAAGATGGTCATTGACCGAAAGGCTTACCGGTTCATCAGAGCCAGCAACCTTAACAGGTTCCATGTTGGAAACATCGTAGACAATGAAGATTCTCAAACCCCTAACTGCATCAAGAATCTCAGCCTTCTCTTCCCCATTTGCAAACTTGGTATATTTCACCTTGATAGTGAAATCTGGACACTGGAACGTCGTCGGGCATTTGCTTCTTGGTATTCGCTTGTTGTTCAAGTCATCCATCAACGTGACGGTCTTGAGAATCTCATCCTCACGCATACCATGACGCTTAGCCAATGCACTGGACAGTTTTTCATACCGTTCCAGATAGAGACGACGGAGGTGTTTTACCACCTTTCCCGTAAAATATTCTGAACCTGGGCCCGAGATAATCCCAAGTTTATGGGGTTTGATGATGCTCATGGCTGAACCATACAACAACACTGCTGAAAGTTCAATCCATTATGAGATTGCAGCACCATCGCAAACAAACGATTTTCATCTAATCGATTGGGTTCTACTTTACCAACGAGACAAAAAATTGGTACGGTACCAATGATATGAATACCATTGTGATCTTTTTCCAAATTGTCGGCAGCTTGGGTCTTTTCCTCTTTGGAATAAAACTCCTTAGTGAAGGCCTCCAGAAGACTGCCGGTGACAAGATGAAGGCAGTCCTTAAACTCATGACCAAAAACCGGTTGGTATCCATCCTTACCGGTATACTTATTACCATTATCATCCAGAGTTCTTCCGCAACCACGGTCATGGTAGTAAGTTTTGTCAACGCAGGACTGATGGGGCTTACTCAAGCCATCGGAGTCATCCTCGGTGCAAACATCGGTACCACCTTTACCGGATGGTTGGTGGCACTGTTGGGATTCAAGCTTGACATTACTGTTCTGGCGCTCATTTCTATTGCATTTGCCGGTCCACTGATGTTCAGCAAGAAAGCACAGCAGCGTGACATTGCAGACGTTTTGCTAGGATTCGGAATTCTCTTCCTCGGCCTGAATTTCATGAGCCACTCAATCCCGGACATCACCGGTAATGTGGATGCACTGGCTTTCCTGTCTGCAATCAACAATGATACGCTTTGGATAAACCTTCTCTGTATTATCCTGGGAACTGTTATCACGATGGTAGTCCAGTCTTCCTCTGCAGCCATGGCAATGACCCTTACCATGGCATACAATGGCTGGCTTGGCGTTACTGCAGCGGCTGCCATGATTCTTGGCTCCAATATCGGAACAACCATCACCGCATACCTCGCTTCCATTGGAACAAGCACTACTGCAAAACGTGCTGCCTGGGCGCATATCATTTTCAACGTCTTTGGAAGTGTGATTTCCTTGATTCTATTCCACCCACTGTTGGCGTTTGTCAATTGGATTACCCCCGGCAACATCTATGCACTCTCCGGCACTGCCCTCAGCAGTCAGCTACCACTCTTCCTTGCCATGTTCCATACGGTATTCAATGTCATCAACACCGTAATTTTCTTCCCCTTCGTTAATCAATATGCCAGGTTTATAAAACGACTCGTGCCCGCAAAGGCTGAGTATGATGAAGGAACCTACCACTTTAAATATATCGGTGGTATCTTCATTGACAGCCCTGAAATCTACATGCTGGCAATCCGAGATGAAATCAAGAAGATGGCAAACCTAGCTTGTAATATGCTTACCCGCTATCGTGGTATGTTCAACAACCCAAGCGCAAACATGGAGAGTGATATCCAGGCAATGAAAAAGGACGAGGAGTATGCCGACCAGATGCAGGAACAACTTTCTGACTTCTGTGTACACCTTTTGCAGGACTCCCAAACTCCTACCAATGCATCTTCCCTCAACTGCCTTATCAGGGTCATGGATGAACTGGAGTCGGTAACCGACAGTTGCTTCAACCTGACGATGCTCAGCCAGAGACGATTTGCCCAAGGATGGGTCTTCGATGAGGAGACTGACAAGGACCTCAAGGCTTACCAGCAGATTGTTCAGGACTTCCTTGACTACATCCGTGACCGGATGGACAAGACCCTTACCAAAGCCGAGATGCAGATGGCCAATGAGTATGAGGAACAGATCAACAGCTACCGTAACCGGTTAAGCGAAACTGTCCAGGAACGACTGAGTGGAGGAAAGGCTGATGTACGCGTAGAGCTCTTGATCCTTGAGAAGATCAGGCACCTCGAGCATATCGGTGACTACTGCACCAATATTGCAGAAGCCTACCACCAGGCAGTGAAACATACTCCGATGCTGCAAAAACGCAGTGACAAGAGTGTCTCAAGCTTGTAAACATCTCTTTTAAAACCATGTGAAAAAAGGACCTTCAAGGTCCTTTTTTCTTGGTTACACTGTTTTGGTATCCTAGTACAGGACTGCCTCAACCCCTTCCAGTCCACTCAGCTCCTGATACGCTTTCTCAAAACTGGCAAGCACATCATCACATCCGCTTTTCATCAGGGAGACGAAGAGCTGGTCTTCATCCAGACCAAGATTACCCGTGGTTCCGATACTGCTTCTGTTCATGATGGTCTGCAGGGGGTCAGCCTTAGCGACCTGCTCAAGATGCAACCCTACATCCTTGTAGGTATCACGGAAGTTCTTTCCTTCAAGCACTCCCTGGAGG
>NZ_JAEKNT010000374.1 GCF_016406725.1 Sphaerochaeta sp. S2
GCACCATAGAGTGCCGGCCTCATCAAGTCAGCCATGGAGGCATCGAGTCCGACATAGTCCTTGTACTTCTTGGTGACATGCAACACCTTGCTCACCAGGTATCCATATGGACCGGTGATCACCCTTCCGCACTCAAAGACAATCTGCAAAGGATCAAGACCAGCAGGTACGATGATCTCATCGTAGAGAGCCTTCATTCCATCACTGACCATCTGCAAATCCATTGCATCCTGATCAGGACGGTAGGGAATACCGATGCCACCACCCATATCGATGAATTCAATGACAATTCCTGTTTCCTTCTTGATTCTCACTGCCAGGTCAAAGAGCATCCTGGCCGTCTCAACAATATAGGAACCATCAAGCTCGTTTGAAGCAACCATGGTATGCAAGCCAAAATGCTTTACACCCTTCTCTTGCATGATTCGGTAGCTCTCCACTATCTGCTCATCCGTCAAGCCGTACTTTGCTTCCACCGGGTTTCCGATGATTGCATTTCCTGTTCGGTTCTTTCCCGGGTTGTAACGGAAACAGATGGTCTCAGGAACCTTTCCAATAGCTTTCTCAAGTGTCTCAATATGGGTGATATCATCAAGATTGATGATGGCTCCAAGCTCATAGGCTGCGAGGAACTCCTCTTCAGGGGTATCATTGCTGGTGAACATGATTCTCTCAGCACTGATTCCACTTGCCTTGCTGAGCAACAGCTCAGGAAGGGAGGAACAGTCAGCCCCGAACCCTTCCTTGGCAAGAAGCTTGAGAATGGTCGGATTAGGACAGGCCTTTACCGCGAAGTAGTTACGGAAACCTGGGGCCCATGAAAAGAGTTGGTTGAATTGTCTGGCATTATCCACGATTGCCTTCTCGTCGTATAAATAAAAGGGTGTGGGAAGCTGATAGGCAAGTTCCAGCAAATCGCCATGCCCCATGGGAAGTGTTTTCTCACTCATACCTGTAAGTTCTCCTCTATCTGGGCCATGGCTTTGATCACATTCTCACGGTGTCCATAGGAGGAAACACGGACGAATGCTGCACCTGATGGCCCAAATCCCCCACCTGGAGTTACCACTACATGGCATTTGTCGAGCAGGATATCGAAGAACTCCCAGCTATCCATACCATTCGGGGTTTTTGTCCAGATGTACGGGCTATTTACACCACCATACACTTTCAGGCCTACTTTCTCCAGTCCTTCCCGTATGATTCTGGCATTCTCGAGGTAGTACTCGACCAATGCGCGGCTCTGGTCGTATCCTTCCCCTTCCAAGGCGGCAAGCCCACCAGCTTGAGCAATATTGCTTGCTCCATTGAAGAAGGTACACTGTCGGCGATTCCACATGGAGTTCAAGAGACCGGAGGGAGCATCCTCACACTCCAATTCCTCTGGGACAATCGTCCACCCCAAGCGAACACCGGTAAAACCGGAGAACTTGGAGAAGCTGTTGATCTCAATGGCGCAACGCTTTGCCCCTTCAACCTCATAGATACTTCTCGGGTAGCCTTCCTCGGTAACATACTCACTATAGGCACTGTCGAAGATGATGATGCTCTTGTTCTTGATTGCATAGTCCACAAACGCCTTGAGCTGTGCATGGGTGGCTACTGCACCTGTAGGGTTGTTCGGACTGCAGAGATAGATAAGATCGACCTTCTGCTCGGGAGGGCTGGGTATGAACCCATTCTCTTCTGTACTTGAGAGATAGACAAATCCATCATAGAGACCCTTTTCCTTGTTGAATAGACCGGTCCTTCCCCCGACAACATTGCTGTCAACATACACTGGATAGGCTGGGTCCTGGATAGCAACGACATTCTCAGAGGAAAAGAGATCCTGGATATTTGCAGCATCACTCTTGGCTCCGTCGCTTACAAAAAACTCCGTGCTCTTGAGTTCCACACCATAGCGTCCATAGTAACGAACCAAGGCTTCCCGAAGAGCTGTATCACCTTGCTCATCTCCATATCCTGAGTAGGTTGCACGGTCAGAGAGCTTCTTAATTTTCTCTCTCATTGCATCGCAGACCGCAGGAGGAAGGGCTTCGGTAGTGTTCCCGATGCCGAGGCGGAGTACCTCGACTCCCGGGTTCGATTCCTGCCATACCTTGGTCCTGCGGGCTATCTCAGGGAAGAGGTATCCGCTCGCCAGCTTTTGGAAGTTCGTATTGATTGTCGCCATGTACACTTATCTCCTTATGATTGCGCCCAATGCTTCAAGCTTGTCCAGCTCTTCGTAGAGGGCATTTCTATTCTCTTCACGTTCAAAGGTGCAGATAGGAAGCCTGAAGGACTCCTCGCACCAACCATAGCGGGCCATTGCCGTCTTGATGGGAATCGGATTGGTTTCAAGGAAACATGCCTTGAAGAAACCACTGAGATTCGCTTCCATCTCCCTTGCCTGCTCCCACTTACCCTCGAGGGCCAAGTGGATCATCTTTGAAATATACCCGGGAGCAATGTTTGAGGCAACCGACACAACACCATCCCCACCACTTTCCACCAAGGGAATGGAGAGATTGTCATCTCCGCTGAGTACATGGAACTTGCCATGGGTTGCATCAATGACAGAGCGCATCTGCTCCAGGCTTCCACTGGCTTCCTTCACACCGACGATGTTGGAGCACGCATCACTGAGTGCCTTTACGGTCTCTGTCTCAATGTTTACACCGGTTCTTCCCTTGATATTGTAGAGGATACAGGGGATATCGACACTGTCTGCAATTGCCTTGAAGTGGTAGTACAACCCCTTCTGGGTAGGCTTGTTGTAATACGGATTGACCAAGAGTACTGCGTCTGCCCCAACCTGCTGTGCATGCCTTGAAAGCCTCACTGCCTCACTGGTCGCATTAGAGCCTGTACCGGCAATGACAGGAACCCTGCCATTCGCAAACTTGACGGTCATTGCGATCATCTGGTCATGTTCATCGTGACTGAGGGTTGGGCTTTCCCCGGTTGTTCCGCAGGGGACCAGACCATTCACGCCACTGGTGATCTGTGCTTCGATGAGTTCCTCAAGACGTTCCTCGTCCAGATTGTCCTTCTTGGTGAATGGGGTGATCAGGGCAGTATGTACCCCTTTGAAATTAATGTCTCTCATTGTGTCTTCTCCACTGATAGATATACATCTTCGAGCATGTCATCAAGGCTAAAAAATCCCTTGCGACCTGATGTGATCCAGGCAGCTGCCTGTACAGCCCCCACGGCAAAGCCTTCCCGTGATCGGGCTCTATGTGTCAATTCGATTGTGTCCTGTGGACTGTCAAAGTAGACAGTGTGTGTTCCAGGAACCCAGCCGCCCCTTACTGAGGCAAGATGAATGGTTTCATCTTCCCTCTTGTGGTGCAGGGTCTCCTTCTCCACTATGCGTTTATCCTGATAGTTTTCCAACACCAACGAACCCAGCATCTCTGCAGTACCTGAAGGACTGTCCGCCTTCTGTGCATGATGGATTTCCGTCAGGAATGGATCATAGAGACCGCTTTTTGCGAAAAGTCTGGATGCTTCCTTCACCACCTGCATGAAGAGCGCCACTCCCAGCGAGTAGTTTCCGCTATAGATGATGGCACCACCTGCTTGTGCTACGATCTCTTGTAGTTCAGGTATCCTGTCATACCAGCCTGTTGTCCCGATGACTGCAGGAATGCCGAGTTTTGCATAGAGGATGATATGGTCCACAACCACTGAAGGGTGGGTGAAATCGATGACTACCTCGCACTCACTTAATTGCTCACTACTGACCTGATTTGCAGTGACTTCGCTCTCCTGACAGATCGGGTCAATAACAGCGGCAATCGTATGCCCCCGCTTCAAGGCTTCAGAGCGGATGAGTTTCCCCATCTTCCCAAATCCAACAATACCTACGCGCATACACTCCTCCTGTGATGCAGGAAGAGTAGCAGAAAGTTACAAATATGTCTATAGTTTAACAAAATGTTTTTATTATAACAGATTTTACCCTATTTTCTTTTCTTATCGCGTTTTTTTCGTTCCTCACTGGCCTTCAGGAAATCGGCAAAGCTCCCACCACTGGACGGCACATCCTCTACTATATGTTTATTCTGCACAGGAGGTTTCCACCCTCCCCTGTCCTGGTGCTCATCCCTACGCGGGCCACGAAAGGCCAACTTGCTTGGACGAACAACCTCGATGACAGTCTCCCATGTGAACTTGGGCCCCTTGTCATCATCAGGCAGGGAGAATGATTGCATTGCCGGTTTCTTGGCCATGGATTTCTTCAGTAC
>NZ_JAEKNT010000375.1 GCF_016406725.1 Sphaerochaeta sp. S2
CTTCAGTACGCATCAAACGAAGTTCATCGTTTGCACCATAAGGTTGACCACCACCGGCGATACAACCACCACGGCAAGCCATTACCTCGATGAACTCATACGGAGCCTGCTTGCCCGCCGCCCGGGCAGCTCTTACCTCATCCAGTACTTCAGCAACATGGGACAGGCCATGGACTACAGCAACTCGGACCGGGGTTCCATCGAAGTCAACTGTTCCTTTCTTGATTTCACTCAATCCACGAACTGCTTCAACCTCCACATTCTCGAGCTCTTTTCCAGTGACAACATGGTAGGCGGTACGTACCGCAGCTTCCATGACACCACCGGTTGCACCGAAGATGGTACCGGCTCCAGAGTATTCACCAACTGGATTGTCTGCTTCCTCATCCTCGAGATGGAGGAAATCAATACCGGTTGCCTTGATCAGGCGGGCAAACTCACGGGTGGTGAGCACAAGATCAACATCCTGATAACCACTGGAGCGCATGCTCTCGTCGCGGTAAGCCTCATACTTCTTGGCAGTACACGGCATGATTGCAACGGTAAACATCTTCGCTGGATCCATATTATGCTTCTCAGCAGTATAGGTCTTCTCTACTGCTCCGACCATCTGCATTGGGCTCTTTGCACTGGAAACCATATCCAAAAGATCCGGATAATATTTCTGGACATAATCAACCCAAGCTGGACAGCAGGAGGTAAACTGGGGAAGTGCTCCTCCCTTGGTCAGGCGGTGCACCAATTCGCTTCCCTCTTCCATGATGGTAAGGTCGGCACCAAAGTTGGTGTCATGCACTGCTGCAACGCCAAGTCTGCGAAGAGCGGCATAAATCTTACCGGTGGTGACCGTGCCAGCAGGAAGTCCGAAGGACTCGGAAAGTCCTACGCGGATTGATGGAGCAATCTGGACAACCACCTGCTTCTCAGGATCTGCGACTGCTTCCTGGAAGGTTGCAATCTCATCCTTCTCATAGATGGCTCCAACGGGGCAGTGTGCAGCACACTGGCCACAGCGGACACAGGGGCTGTCCTCAAGCTGCAGCATTGCAGCTGGTGCCATGTAGGTACCATCACCACGACCGATGAACTCAAGGGCAAAGACACCCTGCAGATCCTGACAGACCTGGACACAGCGTCCACACTTGATGCACTTCTCAGGGTCAAGCACGATGGAAGCAGAGGATGTATCTTTTGGCCGATCACTCAAGCGTACCTCAAAGGGCTGCTCGCGAATGCCGAACTCAGCTGCCAATGTCTGCAGCTCACACTCTCCGTTTCGGATACAGGTGAGACAGCTGGACGGGTGGGTGCTGAGGATCATCTCCAAGATGGTCTTCCGTACCTGGAACAGCTCCTGGTCGTGGGTGATGATGCTCATATTCTCTGCAACAGGGGCAGCACAAGCTCTGAGGATCTTTGCACTTCCCTCCTGCTTCACGATACACAGACCACATGAGCCAAACGGCTTGAGGTCATCATGGTAGCAGAGGGTCGGGATGTTCACCCCGGCCTTCCGGGCTGCAAGCAATATAGTGGTCCCCGCTTCAACCTCTACGGGAATGCCGTTTATCTTAACATGTACGATACTCAATTGATTCCTCCTAACCTGATCCTAGTGGATTTCAACGGCGCCGAACTTACAAGTTTCCATACATACACCACACTTGATACAGATGGACTGGTCAATGATGTGAACTTGCTTTCTTTCGCCAGAGATTGCTGCGACAGGACACTTTCGTGCACAAGCCGTACAACCGATACATTTCTCGGGATTGATCGAGTACCTGACCAATTTCTTACAGGTACCACTGGGACAGCTCTTGTCCACAATGTGGGCCATGTACTCGTCCTTGAAATGCTTGATCGATGATAGGACCGGATTGGGAGCAGTCTGCCCCAAAGCACACAAGGAACCTTTTCTCATTGCTTCCCCGATGGTCTCGAGTGTATCCAGGTCCTGAAGGGTACCATTCCCGGAAGTGATTTTCTCCAGGATGTTGGTCAGGGACCGGCCACCGATTCTACAAGGTGCGCATTTTCCACAGGATTCATCAACAGTGAAGTTCAGGTAGAACTTCGCAACGTCAACAATACAGTCATCCTCATCCATGACGATCATACCACCGCTTCCCATCATGGAACCAATGCGGACCAAGGAACCGAAATCAATCGGGGTATCCAGGTCAGCATCGGTGATAACACCACCGGAAGGACCACCGGTCTGAACCGCCTTGAACTTCTTGTCATTGGCAATTCCACCACCGATGTCGTATACGATCTCACGGAGGGTTGTACCCATCGGAACCTCTACCAGGCCGGAGTTACGAATCTTACCGGTGAGGGCAAATACCTTGGTTCCCCTACTGTCAGGAGTACCGATCTTGCTGAACCAGTTGCCACCCTTGGTGATGATGACGGGAATATTAGCCCAGGTCTCAACGTTGTTGATGACTGTCGGCTTACCCCACAGACCCTTCACAGCAGGGAATGGAGGACGAGGTTGCGGCATACCGCGCTTGCCTTCAAGGGACTGCAAGAGAGCAGTCTCTTCACCACAGACAAATGCTCCGGCTCCGAGGCGGATCTCAATATCGAAATCAAAACCACTGCCCAGGATGTTCTCTCCAAGGAGACCGTATTCACGAGCCTGCTGCATGGCAATCTCAAGACGATGGATAGCCAAGGGATACTCTGCACGGATATAGATGAAGCCTCTGGTTGCTCCAATAGCCTTACCACAGATGGTCATCGCTTCAAGCACGCTGTGCGGATCACCTTCAAGCGTTGATCGGTCCATATAGGCACCCGGGTCCCCTTCATCAGCATTACAGACGACATATTTGGTATCGTTCTCTGCCTGACGGGAGAAGTTCCACTTCATCCATGTGGGGAAGCCAGCACCACCTCGACCGCGAAGCCCAGCAGTCTTCAGTTCCTCGATGATGTCCTCACTGGTCATCTCAAAGAGAGCCTTCTCCAAGCCCTGGTATCCCTCACGGGCGATATATTCGTCAATATTTTCTGGATCAATGAATCCACAGTTGCGAAGTACAATCCTGAACTGTTTCTGGTAGAATTTGATATCCTCTACCTTTGCATTCTTTCGGCTTGCTTCTTTGTCATACAACAGTCGGGTGACTTCACGGCCCTTGATGATGTGCTCACTGATGAGCTCTTTTGCATCTTCAGGTTTAACTTTCACGTAGAAGGAGTCTTCTGGCAGGATCTTTACAATCGGTCCCTGCTCACAAAAACCGAAACATCCGGTCTTTACGATCTGTACCTCGTCAGCAACTCCCTGAGCCTTGCACTCCTCTAAGAGGTTCTGGTAAATCTGGTCCGCGCGGCTCGATTCACACGCTGTTCCTCCACAGACCAAAATGTAGTTTCTGAACGCCATTATTTACCCCCATCCTTCTTGATGATGTCAGCTGCAGGACGATCGAACATATGGTCGGTTACCAGCTGCTTCCCGATAATATGCTGCTCAACTATCTTGCGTGCCGTCTCTACATCCACTTTTCCATAGATAACATCGGGCATACCAGGAACAATGACCTCAATGGTCGGCTCCACATAGCACAGTCCCATGCATCCGGTCTGGGTGACCGAGACATTGTCTATTTTCTTCTCGTCGAGGACTTCAAGAAAGGTATCAAGTACCGGTTTTGCGCCGGCTGCAATACCACAGGTCCCCATGCCAACGATAATACGGGCATCCTTGCCCTCGATATCGCGCTTCTGGATCTCATTCTGCTTCTTTTCACGGAGCTTTCTCAGCTCTTCAAGTGTCATTTTAGCCATGTTCACATCTCCTATTGTCTGGAAGGTGACGTATTTCTTCTGTGCATATCCAGCAAATTCTCTTCGCGGTACTGTTCCAGCTCTTCCTCCTGAGAGGAAAGGTACTGCCTGAGCAGTGCCAATGTACCGCTGGTCTCAAATGGTCCAAGGACCGCTTCAAGCTCGCTTTTTCGAAGCGTATAACGGTCTCCGCCTTTCCCTGTTTCCAGACTCCGCTCAATCACCAGCTCTTCACAGAGAGGATGGCTGAGTAGTGCCAGGAAAGTGGAAGCCACATTCCCCATAGGAGGGGCATCTATGTGGTCCAGGCGGAAAGAGAAGGAAACCGAGGTTCCAATCCCCTCTTCCGACTGCAGGGCAAAGGTCCCATCACAGGCATCACATGCCTGAGAGAGAAACGGCAAGCCCAGTCCGACCTTTCGCTTCTTGTGCTTCTCCCCATCTGAATAGAACGGGTCCAGCACACGTCTCTGGATTTCTGCACTCATTCCCTTTCCGTTGTCTCGTATCTCACAGAAAAGCTTGGTTCCCGTCTCAGCGAAGGTGAGTTCCACCAGGGAACTGCCTGCCTCAAACGAGTTCTGTACGATATCCAACAGATAGTCATCGATGCAGATATGCATAGAGAGATACCTCTCTCCTTTATCTGAACTTCGCGATGATTCCGGCAACTTGGTCCTTGGTGACCTTACCGAAAACCTCTCCACCAACGGTCATGACCGGGGCAAGCCCGCAGCAACCGACACAACGCACCGCCTCCAAGGAGAAGATTCCATCTTCTGTTACTGCTCCTACCGGCAAATTCAGTTGCTTATCCAACTCGTCAATGATCGCCTGACCACCCTTGAGATAGCAGGCCGTACCCATGCACACCTGAATGTTGTGCTTGCCAGGCTTGGTCAGCTTGAAGAAGTGGTAGAATGTTACGACACCCCAGATGGTTGCCAAAGGCACATCAAGCAAATCCGCTACCTTATCAGCCGCTTCGCGGGAGATGTAGCCATGCTCTTGTTGTACCCTGTGGAGCACCATAATGAGATTACCCTGCTTGGTTTTCCATTCCTTGATGAATGCTACCAATTCGGGTGAGAACGTGACTTCGTTAATGTCCGACATGTAACCTCCAGTACCCAATTTACGTTTTAGGGTATCCTAACACTTTTCCAAAGAGTTTGTACATATCTATTTCACTATAAATTCTTTTTTCCAAGGGAGTAAAGGATTTTAATTGAAGTATATTGACCATTTATTCGAGTTAATGTACATTATTTCACATAAATAGGAGATTCCACTATGAACAATGACCAGCTGATACGGATCACTCGATACTATCGCTCGCTTAATCGTCTCAAGACTATCGGACTTGAGAAAGTGTTTGCCCACAACCTTGCCGATGCAGCAGGCGTTTCGGCGGCCATCGTACGCAAGGATTTCTCCCAGTTGGGCATCCATGGCCAGAAACGCGGTGGGTATGAGATCCATGATCTGCTCAAAGGTTTGGGTGAGATCCTCGGGAAAGGAGACAGTCAGAACTGTATCATCGTAGGTTGCGGAAGAATCGGGAAGGCCTTGATGCACTATAATGGCTTTGAACCTGATGGTATCAGGATAGTCGCAGGCTTTGACAGTGACCCCTTGGTATACAGCGATGCATCCCATCCCGTGCCCATCTACCCCATCAGCAGGATTGATGAAGTTGTCGAGGCACTCGAGGTTACCGCAGGCATTATCACCGTTCCTGAGCAGGCTGCACAGGATAGCTATGAGAGACTACTCACAGCAGGGGTTATGGGTATCCTGAACTTCAGCCCCATCACGCTCAAGGCACAAAAACAGGAAGATGGACGCTCCCCCGTGGTGCATAACATCAATATTGCTCTGGAACTTGAACAGATTTTCTATGAGTTGAAGTTCCCCAAGAACAGTTGAAGCGTCTAACGACGAGTGAGGGTCAGCAAAACCGGAAGGTGGTCGCTGACCCCATTTTTTATCTTGAAATCCCACCCATAGGGGGTACCATCACTCTTCAGCAGGGATGGAAGCCCACAGATGGAGAACGCGTCATACTCCCAGCCCAATCCATCAAAGAGGTAGCCATTGCCAAGTATCTGGTCATAGCGGTGCCACTGCCCTGTCCAGCAACAACTGCCTGGAGGAGAGAGGAACTCGTATTGGGAATCCAGATAGGGGCTATACCACTGTGAGGGGCCAACCTTGTTCTTTTCACCGGTAACAGCGAGAGAGCCATCCTGTATGAATTGGTTGCTCAGTGGGTATGAGATATCCACCAAAGCGGTCTGCCTTCCTCCGGCATCCCATACTGCATCAGGATTTTCATTGAAATCCCCGCAGAGCAAGGTCAGTGTCCCTTCATGACCCTTTGCAGCCATTGCAAGAGCCCCTGAGAGGGCAATTCGCCTCTCCTCAGTCTCCTCATCCCCTCCGATTCTGCTCTTGGCGTGCAAGGCAAAGACCACCACATTCCCCCTGCCGGTCTCAATACTCGCTTCCAAAAACGGCCTGCACCCAGGAGCTGCATGTACCACAGAGTCCGAGACAGGATGCCTGCTGATGATTGCCACAGCAATCGGGCTGTCTTCTCCTTTACTGACCGCATACCAACGATATCCCTTACGGGAAAGATGGTGGTACAAGAGATCATGTACAACATTGGATCCTTCCACTTCCTGCAGCACGATGACATCAGGAAGTGCAAGGGAACGGTCCAGCAGTACATTTGCAAGTGTCTTGAGTCGAAGACGATAGGAGCCTTCATCCCAGATATCCGGGTCTTGGTACTCCTCATATTCAGAACCGTCAATTGTTGCATCAAAGAGATTCTGTACATTATAGGAGAGCACAGAGAAGGTCTTCTCATCCGCTGAGATGGTTGCATCGCATCCAGAAAACAGGAGCAGGGAGATAGTAAGCAATAAGATCATCATGCTCCTTAAGAGCACGATGTTCCACTACTGCTTCAGTTCTGTGCGTTTTTCCCGAGTGAGTAACTGAAATAGAGCATGGCAACCGCATCCTGTTCATCGAAGGCTTCGATGTCCATCTCCTTCGCTTTCAACAATCCTTGCTTGAGATTCTCAAAACATGGATCGAACGAGACATCACTGTTATCCAGGATATCCATGCAGAAAGATCTGAGCGGCTCCCATTCCTTCTTTTCAAAGTAGGAAAGTACAGTCTTATATGCTTGGTCGATCTGATCGAGGTCCCTTGCCTCCGAGAGGAAGGGAGAGAGGAAGTCCTTGGGGTACCCAAGGTTCATCTGCTCATACAGATGGGAAAGCCGGGGAGAGCCGAACTTCAGGAAGGTGGCAATAACCGCATAGCGGGTCTGGCGGAAGGTGGCACTTCTTCCTTGTTCAACCGAGATGAAGAACTCCTGGTAAAACGTTCCTTCCTTGTCCATGAAACGCTTGGCGATAAGATAGTCGATGATTTCATCAATATGCTTCGCTGAGTGGCTCAGCTCGTTGACCAGAGGCAGGTATTCAGTACCCTCGGTAATATGGGCAAGGGATTTGCTGGCCATCGAGCGAACCGACGACCACCTACCATGGAGCATAAGGTTAACCAAGGCATTCTTAGCCTTCTCTTCCTTTCTATATGCACCCAGGGAGGCGATGGCATCAAGCTGGACGTAAGAGTCATCGTCTTGTGCAACAATGATCAAGTCATCGAGCAAGGCTTTTCGGGGGCGGTCGCCGAGCGCTCTCACTGCATCACGCTTATCAGGAGAAAAGGGACTGCGGAGAATCATACGAAGTTCACTGGTGGCAAGATTGTTCAGGTTCCCCCCGAGGGAGAGCATCAGAAATCTACGCTTGGCTGGATCCCGAGTCCTCTCAAGCTTCTCAATCATGGAGACTGCCCTGAGTCCATGCATACTGAAAATAACTTGTGCCGCCTGCTGTGAGGTGTATGCACCATACTCCTGCAGCCGGGAAGCCACCAAGATTTCAACAGCGGTGAGGAGGATGGCAAAGACAAACACCAGGGTGTACCCGTTGCCGGCAGCTATTCCATCAACTACAAACAGGTCTCTGGAAATATGTCCTAGATCACCAAGCAGGCCACTGACCAGTCCAACAACGAATGCTACAATGGCAATAAAGAAATTGACCATTGAGTTGAATGCAACTGTCTCATCATCAGGCATCACCTGGGTGATCAAACGATAGACAAGCATGCTGATCAGAGCAATGAAGAAGTTGGTGAAGAATCCAAGGACAAAGAACCATATGGGGTTAGCCTCTGGGGTAATCAAGGCCCAGGCCATGAAAAAGAAGAGTGAGAATATCGTGGAGAAGAGCACCAAAGGCCGGCTGCCCAAGCGGTCGGAGAACTGTTTGCTGATAAAACTAGCGGCCATGACCGATACACCCAGCACAACCGAATAGACAAGCACAAGCGAGTTGGACAGCCCCAATTCAACACGAAGGAATGGGGTGGTAAGGGCAAAAACAACGGCCACTGCTGTGGAAAGCCATCTCAGGTAAAGCCTTCTGCTGAAAGCAGCCTGCTTCATAGCTTCCTTAAGAAGGACGAATACGCCTCTTCCTTTCTTGTAATCAACCGTACTGCGGCTGGGAATGCGTGCCATCTCATGGCTCGCCATGAAGTTCACCAACACTCCAAGGATCTGCATGGTCACCAGACCAACTAAACCACTGAACCGTTCAATACCCAGAACCAAGGCGGAGATACATCGAACCACCAAAGAGGAGCTCTGGTAGGCTGCATTCACATTGGCAACAACCTTTCCTCGGTTGGCAATACTGCTGATACTCTTGAGTGTTGAGTCAATGAGGGCAATACCGATCATCCTGAACACATTGAACAGGGTGTAGACCGAGAGCAGAAGAATCACTGCCCAGTCCCCGCTGAGGAAGAAAAGCCCCAAATACCCGAGGGAGACAAGCCCACGGAGAATCCACACAAGTGTCTGTACCTTTACCTGGTTCCTTCCCTTGAAGACCTGGGGGACAAAGGGAAGCACAATTCCAGCAATATAACTTGCTGAAGCTATATAGCCAAGGGCGATGTTACTGGCACCAAAATAAATAGCGAGCAAATAAACAATTGTATCGCCGAGGAGGCTGTAGGCAACACCGTTATACAGCTCCTGGCGATACATATGCTTTCTTCCCAGTGTCTTTTCTTTTTCACTGAGGAATCTAGTCTTGGGCATGAGTAGTTACAATTCACTCCGTTGTTTAACAATTCTGCTGACTAGACCATAGCTCTGTGCTTCATCTGCACTAAGCCAATGATCCCGTTCGGTATCACTGCGCACTTCCTCAAGGCTCTTGCCTGTCTCCTGTGCGATCAGCTTGTCAAGTTTCTCACGCAGCTTCTCAAGATGCTGGGCGTGAATCTCAATATCAGTGGCAACCCCTTTCATGCCACTCATCGGTTGGTGGATGAGGTAGGTGGAGTTAGGCAACGCAATGCGTTGCTCCTTGGGAACAGCCAAAAGGACCAAGGCAGCAGCACTTGCCACCAAGCCCATCCCAATCATGGTAACGGGAGCAGTGATGAAGCGAGCCATGTCAAAGATTGCATAGCCTGCATCGACATCACCACCGGGGCTGTTGATGAAAATCTTGATCGGTTCATCACTCTCTCCTTCAAGGATGAGCATCTGCTTGATGACCGACTCTGCGCTCTCCTTGTCAATCTCTCCCGAGAGAAGGATGGAACGGGTTTTTAGGAGTTTTTCCTGTATCTGTGGATCCTGCGTTGCAGGCTTTTTTTCTTCTTCTTGTGGCATGTGCCCCTCACTCAAACTGGTTTTGATGTAGAACATCAAGGCAAGTATACACACATACTCTCATTCTTGCAAAGGCATAGCAGGTAAGAAAGAGGGGATGTAGGCAGAAAGGATATGAAACAGTATACTGAGGCCATTAATTAGGAGAACAGTGTATGAAATGTGCTACGGTTGCCATTATCGGCAGACCATCAGCTGGAAAGAGCACCCTGCTCAATACGATTTGTGAGATGAAGGTCTCCATTACCGCCAGTACCCCGCAAACCACCAGGAATGCGATCAGGGGTATCTATACCGACGAGAGGGGCCAGTTGATCTTCACCGATACTCCTGGTTTCCACCTCAGTGAAAAAACGTTGAACAAGCGCCTGCAAGAGACTGCGCTGAAGACCCTCGAGGAGAACGATGCAGTACTCTATATCCTTGATGCCAAGCGCAGTGCAGGAGAAGAGGAGAAAGCTCTTGCCTCCCATATTGCCAAGTTAAAAACCCCGGTCATCTGTGTCATCAACAAGAGTGACATCCTCAAGGAAAGTGAATTAGCAGAAGCCCAGGCATTCCTTGAGGAGATGTTGCCAGGGAAAACAGTACTGGGAGCCTCGGCAAAACTCGATGAAGGGGTCGATGAGATCCTCATCGAGCTGTTCAAGCATGCACCAGAGGGTGAATTGCTTTACCCTGCCGATGCATATACCGACCAGAACCTTGAATTCCGTATCAGTGAGATCATCCGTGAGAAGGCGATCAACTTGGTGACCGAGGAAATTCCCCACGCAATCTATGTCGAGATTGCCGATATTGAATACAGTGAGGAAAACAATACGGTTTGGGTGCGGGCATTCATCGTGGTAGAACGCGATACGCAGAAGGGTATTGTGGTAGGTAAGCGAGGAGCGGGCATCGCAAAAATCCGCAAGGGTGCCGAGCCTGAGATCCGCGATATCTTCCCCGGAAAGAAACTCCGTCTCGACCTCAGGGTCAAAGCCCAGGACAAGTGGAGAAACAACTCCATCATCCTGGACCGGATTCTCCGCTAGCGAATAAAATTGGTGGCTATGCGTTTTTCTGGAACAGGCTTCTTCACGGTGTCTTTGCCTGCATCAATGCAGGAGAGCAACCAAGCAAGGTTTGCCCCCAGATAGCGCATAACCTGCAGTCCTTCCAGGTCCTGTTCCACTTCCTCGACCGTGTTGCCATGAACACTGTTCCAATAGGTAGAGGAGACCACCGGCATCTGGCTGATGGTGAAGTACTTGTTCAACTGGTCGAAGGTGGCGCTTGCCCCACCCCGCCTGCAGGAGACCACAGCGGCCCCCGGCTTGAGTGCCATCTGCTTTGATGCAACACGAAACATCCTATCAAGAAAAGCGCTGCCTGCCCCGGCGGCAGAGGCGTAGTGTACTGCCGATCCCAATACAAGGGCGTCAGCCTTCACCGCTTTCTTTGCAGCTTCATTGACCGAATCATCGGTGAATACACATGAACCATGCTTAAAACAGTACCCACAGTCAGTGCATCCATGCAGGGAACCTTTTCCGATCCAGAGAATCTCACTGTCAATATTCCACTGTTTCAATACAGAGGAGACCTCTTGCAATGCACGATTGGTGCAACCATTCTCGTGTGGACTTGTGTTGATCATCAAAACATTCATCTAAAACTCCTATTCTCTCTGGTCTTAAAACGGCGACAGGGAGCTCAGAAAGCTCCCTGCAAACCATATATCCAAGTAGTTTAGTATCGCCCAAGGATTGAAAGCACTTTCTCCTTACCGCAGGTCTGGAGGAAGGGTCCAAGTTTTGGTCCCCGGTCTTTCCCGATCATGATGCGGTAGATCAGCTTGAAGAAGGCACCGGTGTCCAGGCCATTGTCCTTTGCTGAGTCATAGAGGCGAGTGGTATACTCCTTGTCCTCGATCTGGTCCATAACCTTGACCACCTCACGAAGCGCGTACACTGCAGCCTTCTCTTGGTCAGTAAGCTCTACCAAGGGGTCATTCTCATTGGAAAGGCGGTACTTGAAGTCCTCCGGAGCAAAGGTGGTGATCCAGTTCCAGGCGCATGCACAGCGGACCCTGAGTCTGTCCCTCTGGCTGTCAGTCATATCGTCCAAGGTTGAGATTGCCCTTTCAATGTCCCCTTCATGGAGCTGCAAGAGGTTGCAGAGGTGGCGGAAGGGAATCTGGTAGCTGGGCTCGGAGGGAAGCCCCTTCACCTGGCTGAGTTCGTAGATCCGCTTCTCCTTTGCCTTGCGTTTCTCATTCACTTCCTGCAGACCGAAGTAGATTCGTTCACAGGTATCATAGTCCTCATAGATCTTCAGGACATCGAGGTCGAAGGAGATGGCAAACTCTGTGTTCGGCCGGGTTCCGGCGAACATGTAGCGGGCAACCTCAGGGGTATAGACTTCCAGGACATCATAAAGTGAGACAACTTCTCCACTGGATGAGGAAATCTTTCCACCCCGTCCCTTGATGCTGATGAAGTCGTACTGGAAGGAAACAGGTGCTTCCCCACCAAATACCTGGACCATCTTGCGGGAGGTGTCGAAGGAACCGCCTTCACTGTGGTGGTCCTTTCCTGCGGGTTCAAAATCCACCTGCTCATGTGCCCAACGCATCGGCCAGTCAAGACGCCATGGCAGCTTTGCACAGCTGGTGGTCCTGAGGTCGACGGTTTCCGTCTGGCCGGTCTCATCGTCCCGGTAGGTGATGTTCCACTCGCCGTCCCAATCGAGCACGGTGGTGGTATCCTTGTCGGTAAAGTTGGAGAAGACAGAGATTGGCCACCAATCCTTCTCCAACGGTTCAGTCCTGAACTCATCAAGGATGGCTCGGATCTCATCACGTTTCTCAAGGGCAAGGCGCATTCCTTGGGCGTACTCACTTGCGCGGTACCGCTTTGCCTGGTAGATGTACTCAGGCTCAACCCCAACAGCGGGAAGGATGCGCTCTACATCCTGCTCGTTTCCACGCGCATAGTTCTCGGCCCGGCCAAGGGTATCGGGAACGAGGGTAATGGGTTTACGGAGGTAGGTGGAAAGCATTTCTGGCTCAGGCATGTTCTTGGGAACTTTCCTGAATACGTCATAGTCATCCCAGCTGTAGATGAAGCGGACGTTTTTGCCTTTCTCTCGAAGGGCTCTCACCACCAGCTCGACCGAGATGATCTCCCGGAAGTTTCCTATATGGACTGTGCCAGAAGGGGTAATGCCGGAAGCACAGGTATAGTGCTCCTTTTCCCCTTTCTCACGAATAATCTTGTCGGCGTATATATCCGCCCAATGTGTAGATACGTTCTTTTCGCTCATAACCGTCGATTATAGTGGAAAGACAGCCATGAGTTCAACTGCTGGTTGCCAAAACAAAGAGCGAGAGCGTATACTCTTGAGTATGAAACGATTGATTGCTTTGCTAGTAGTGGTGCTTCTTTGTACAGGCTTCCTCTTTGCTGAAGAGGAAGAGAAGTTGCAGCCCGGTACGGTAATAGAAAAAGGGATAGCTTCCTGGTACACCAGTGACAAAAGCGAGAGTCTTACTGCCAATGGTGAAATATTCGACCCCACCAGCCTTTCGGCTGCCCACAAGAGTCTGAAATTCGGCACCATCGTCAGGGTGACCAACAAGGATAATGGGAGGAGTGTCGATGTAAGGATCAACGACAGGGGGCCGTATGTTGATGGAAGAATCATCGACCTAACCCCATCCTCTGCTGAGCAGATCGATATGCTCGATGCCGGTATTGCCAATGTTGAGTTGACCCTTATCTTCGAGCCAGAGATTCCAGAGTCAAAGTACAAGCGGGCTGGTGATACCGGTTGGTACCAGATCCAGGTTGGTGCCTACTCTTCCCTGCTCACTGCCTATGCACAGTATGACCGCATACTCAATGCAGGACTGAAACCCTATGCTGAGCAACTCCCCGAGAGCAAGGCAGTACGACTGACGGTCAGGTGGATCCCTGCCTATCAGTTACAGAGGACGATGCAGGCACTCTCAGCATTGGGATTCTCCGAGAGCAATGTACTGAAGAAGAGTGAGGATAATCCGTACCGATAATACAGAAAAACAAACATAACAACTTTAGAACGGCGCCCTGAAAAGGACGCCGTTTATTGTCTTTAGGATAGTTTTGAGGTAAAGGGTTTTCCATGCTCTTTGCAGAGCTTCTTCGCTATATCCAACCCATCCTTCGCGGCGGTAGGAAGACCACCTCCGGGGGTTGTCCACTGCCCGATCATCGCAAAGTGCTTCAATCCTGGAAGCGTCTTGGGAAGGCTCTTTGAGAGTGTTGCTTTTGTGGGAGCAAAGCCTTCAAAGCTACCCTGCCAGTTTCCCGTGTAGCGAATGACCGAGTGAGGTGTTGAGACATCAACCATTTCAACCTTGTCTTCCAATGGCCCGATAATCTTTTCAAGTCGTGCAAGCACTTCTTTGGTGAGCTTGCTCTTCTCCTCTTCGTACTGCTTCGGATTATCCGTTGCAAGCTGCTGCCACTTCTCGCCTTCCCAGGTGTTGAACATGACGGTGATGAGTGTCTTCCCCTTCGGGGCAAGGGTTGGGTCGTAGTGGTAGACGTTTAGGTTGAATCGATTATGGCTGCTGCCATCAAACAATATGATCGGTTCTTTAAAATAGGGGGAACTTTCATGAGGGTACCCAGAATAATCACCTTTGAGGCCCAAGGCGACCATGATGCTGGATGGGAAGAGAGGATAGCTTTCATAGGCCTTCTGGTAAGGCTTGGAAAGGTATTTCCCTTCAAGCATACCAAAGAGCGTGGTATGGCCATCTGCTGCGCTGATCACATAATCAGCGTCAACGTGTTCTCCTCCACGAAGCGTTACGCCTTTGGCAACGCCATCCTCCACTACTATGCGATCCACCGTGCTGTTATATCTGAATGTGACTCCAAGTCGCTTTGCTTCTCTCTCTCTATGTTCTTGGCGAGGTTCAGGGAACCTCCGACTGGATAGCCGGCGCATTGGTATGGTTGCTGGGAGAGCCCTAACGTGAGTGCTATCAATGACCAATCCTCTGGAATCTCAGTAGAGAAAAGCTCTTGCAGTATCTGGCTCTTGAATCGCTTTGAGTACTCCTTCATTGGTTGGAGGTGCTTGAACAGGGTGAGGAATTGGGAGATGGAACCAAGAATGTTCGTTTTTTCATCTGAGAATCTGGTACCCAGTTTCTTCAAACTGGCAATGAATGCATGGACTTCCTTCCGGTCTTCATCTCCATAGCGAAGCAGTTCCTTTTCCAAGGCTTCAAGGTCACTGTAGAGTGTAATGGAATCGCCTTTGGAGAGTCCCATCGTGGAAAACTGGTCAAAGTTGACAATCGGTACCGTAGAGCCATCGTCATTGGTAAAAGCCCCAAGGTCTTTCCAGAGTTGGTTGAACTCAGAACCTTCTTTGGTTCCCATGAGCCAGTGTACACAGTAGTCGATGGTGTACTGACCTCGTTTCCAGGAGGTACAGAGACCACCAGGCAGGGCATGGCTCTCCAGCACGGTTACGGTATAGCCACTACGAGCGAGAAATGAGGCTGCAGAGAGTCCTGCGATACCTGCCCCGATAATTACCACATGGTCAGTACTCATGATATGCCGCCTCTCAGAATTTAACTGCTTTATTGACGCATATCGAATACATATTAGATAGAGAAATCATTACATGCTATTTATTTGCACCACAGCATTTTTTATACTTCTTACCACTACCACAAGGACAGGGGTCATTACGTCCAATTTTGGAAAAGGCGTTAATGATGGCCTCTTGCTCAATTTTTTCTCTAGATACCCTGCTTTGTAGGTAGGTATCATACATCAGGCGAAGACCTGCATGACGTTTCTTGTAGAACCGAGTATAGCTAGGTTTGGCTTTTGTAAAGGATGCAATGAGCTTCCAGTCAAGGACATCCCCCTCTTCTAGGGGAAGAAAACGGTTCTTCTGATAGTCCAACACACAATTCTTGAGCGGTGTTTTCTGGAAGGATTCCTCTGCTTTGTAAAAAGAAAGAATTACATGCTTGCAAGAGCATTCAGGGTTTAAACAGTACTGGTCGACTACAGCGAAGAACGCTCCTTCATGCTCAAACACGAATGGCTGTGCGTTCGGGAAAATCCAATCATAGAAGATATTGCCTTGTTCAACAGATAGATTCGAAAAGTCATAACGAAGACAAGAATAGTCTTCTATATTCTCAATCAACAAATTCTTTTCGTCATAGTATATATACAGCAACAGTTCCCATTGTTCGTCGGTTAGGATTTCTACGACTTTCTCTGAAGTCTCCCTGTCTGCTACTGGGTCCTCTGCAATCTCTTTTCGTACAACATCCAAGGACACCAGTACATCATCAAGTAAGAACCCGATGGTAGTACAGTCACAAGTGGGATTGGGACATATCCGAAAATTCTCTATCTGATACTCTTTATCATCAAATGATAATACAAGTTTGTCCAAATTATCTTCCATAATGCTCCTACCTAAAAATGGAGGTGTGCTACCAACTCCCCTACCATGGCCTTTCCTGGTTGTAAGGGATTGGGCCCTTCCATAAGATATGCCATTTGGTAGCCTATGTCCATGTAGGAAAGGAGTGAGTAGGTAACCGATACCCCGGTGCTGGCAAGAAAGGCCGAGGACGAAACAGAAGCATTAACCAGCTGGCCAAAGCCATAGCCAACATCAAAGAAGAGGATAAGACGGGGATAGAATCCTTTGGTAAAGGGTTCTGGCCCGTTGAAGCAGAGGGAGAATCGGTTTGCCAGTGCTCCATCCAAGGGGTACTGGCCACTACCGTAGCCCCTGACCAAACTTCCGAGAGATGTTTCTTGTAAAACCGACACAGGAATATGACTTCCTAGTGTATAGGTGAGCTGGAGGTTGTCACGGAAGATGATGGAATAGAGATTATGTTGTTTCTCATCAAGTTCTTGATAGATCATCAAAGCCCCTGCCCCTTCAGCAGTAAATGCTAGATAGGAGGCGTTGGTATTCAGCAGTTTCGGTCCTACGAAGAGGGAACTTTCAAAGGCCAAGCCATCAAGAAGTTCTTCTTCTTGGTTGTAAGAATAGCTGAGCAATACACTGGTACCGATTCCTGAGAGTTTTCCGTAGTGGGTGTTTCCTCCATAGGAAGAGAACCAAGGGTCAATACCAAGGACTGTTCCACTATCCAATACATCTCCTTCAACCATGGAGTCGAGGGCTTGTTCATAGGAGCCACGGTAGCCAAGAAAGATGTTTTGCTTAGAACCAAGGCTTTGCTTGATTCCAATGGTCCAATCAAACTGCAGGAGGTCAAAGATAAGAGGAGAGGAAGAAAGAAGTACTCCGCTGACAGGATGCTGCCAAAGCACCCGTTCATGAAAGCCTGCTTTGGCTAAGAGGACAAGATCAGTTTCCCAACCGGAGAAGATTGGCCTGAGGTCAGAGGTAACACCTGATCTGATGCCGGTGGGAATCAAGGAAGAGCCTATTCTCGGGTGTCCCTCCCAACTTTCATATACAAAGCTCCAGGAGGCAAAGACACTATAAGAAGTCAGTACAAGTATGAACAAGCACAATACTCTATACTTCCTACTCATTGTCTCCTTCTCCCAAGTACGGTAATGGTACCATGGGTACTACCCTTTTCCAAGAAAAAGCATGGCTTTCAGCATATTTAAGAAGACTAATCGATACCAACGAAAAGATTCTTTACATTCTTCGAAAAATCCTTTAGATTACATACAGCTTTTCGGGCCTATAGCTCAGTTGGTTAGAGCATCGGACTCATAATCCGTGGGTCGAAGGTTCAAGTCCTTCTGGGCCCAAAGACAAACCTCCTTGCAATGCAGGGAGGTTTTGTGTTGGGGAATAAGATCTGAATGTGGTCTAAAGTGGGCTAGCAAAATCCTGATTTTAGCCGATGTGGATTTTGTGACAGTTCTACCTGGAACTTGGAATCGCCAATTCGCGTTTTCAGAGTAAGCGCACTATAAATCGCTCTTAATCAACCGAATCTCCTTCAATAGAATGAACACAATCATCAATCAAGGAAAGGAGAAGTAATCGATGCACTATCACACCTATACAAGGAAAGAGAAGCTTGCTCACCTGGAGCGGG
>NZ_JAEKNT010000376.1 GCF_016406725.1 Sphaerochaeta sp. S2
GCTCAAGGGTGATCGGTACGCCTTTCTCTGCTTCCAGGTGGATGATCATCTCATACTCGGCAAACATCGTCTGTCTGAAGAGTGTGGCCACGATGTCATCAATCTGTTTTCCGATGATATAAGCTTTCATCCGATCATCAGTTGCATGGTCGATCATATACTTGGCCAGCAGTTGCTCATTGAAGGTAGAAGCAACTTCTGCCTCGAAGATGGTATAGTCATAGTGGAAATAGGGATTGTTCTTTGCACTGTAATAGCTATGCATTGAGTGTCCCCCTTCGTGGGCTACCGTAAAGACATCACGCAGCACGTCCTCCTTGTAGTTAAGGAGAATATAGGGCTTGCTGGTAAATGTACCGCTGCTGAATGCACCGCTTCGTTTGCCTTTGTTCTCATAGCGGTCTACCCACCTGTCTTTTGTCAGTCCATCTGTGATGGTCTGTACATACTCACTGCCAAGCGGTGCAAGTGCTTCCCCGATCATGGAAACCGCTTCTTCATAAGGGGTTTCACTGGTTACTCCCTTTACCAGGGGAACATAGACATCCCAATGGGAAAGTTTCTCCAAACCAAGGAGCTTTGCCCTCATCCTGTAGTAGCGATGAAGGGTAGGCAGTGCATCGTGGACAGCCTTGATTAGGTTGTCATATACAGATACCGGAACATTGTCTGGGAACAGTGCCATCTCCCTGCAACTCTCATATCCTCTTGCCTTGGCCCGGAAGATGTCCTGCTTTACCTGTCCCTCGTAGAGCCGTGCGATGGCATGTTTGCTCTTGTCATACACCCCGTAGAACTGCTTGTAAGCTCGTTCCCTAATATTTCTATCCTCTTGCATGAGGAATGAGCTCAAGGAGCTCTGGGTGAGAGGTTTTCCGTCGATCTCACCAAAGTCAAAATCAACATTGGTTAGGTCGCTGAACGTGGAACGTGGTGTGGAAGCAACTTCGCTTTGCAGAGCGAGAAGACGCTCCTCCCCCTCACTCAGCACATGGGCTTTGAACCGTCTTGCTTTCTCTATATAGACACGGTAGGGAGCAAAGTCCTCATCGTTCAGGTATCCATCTATAATTTCATCTGCAATACCGAGCAGTTCAGGGTCAAAGAATGCCATGGCTGCAGAGAGCTGGCTCAGAAGACTGGCCGATAGGCTGTACCGTTTGACATTGGTGTTATCAGAGGCATCAGAGGCATATCCCAGGAAAGCCCAGTTATAAATACGTTCTAGAAGAATGCCTGTCTCTTCATACCACCTCATGGTAGCAAGGAATGAATCTTTTCCTTTCTCAAGGGAGCCCTTCAAACCAGGCGCCTCAGCGATACGTTGCTTCATCGCTTCGGTTGCTGCCTCCCATTCAGCTGCATCTGCAAAGAGACTGGTAAGGTCCCAGGTATCCTGCTCAAGTTGTTCTGCTCGTGTCTGTATACTCATGAAATTTCTCCTAACAAAGTAATCAAGTGACGGGTAGCTCTCCCACGGTGACTGTAGCGGTCTTTTTCTTCCTCTGAAAGTTCTGCCATGGTTCTTCCTGCTTCCTTAACGATGAAAACGGGATCGTAACCAAAACCGCCCATCCCATAGCTCTCTTTGGCAATGAACCCATCTACTGCCTCACAGAAAGTGAACTCTCTTCTCCCGCCCATCACAAATGCCAAGGCACATACAAACTGTGCACTCCGCTCCTCTTTCTTTTCCAGGTGAGCAAGATTTTTCAAGAGGAACTCGTTCCTTTCTTCACTTTCCAGCATTCTTCCGAATGTCTCCAGGCCGTAACGGGCGGTTCTTACCCCCGGCCTGCCGTCAAGTGCGTCGACGCAGAGGCCTGAATCATCTGCCAGGATCTTGTACCCTTCGGGTGCCTGGGAGGCCAATGCCCTGGCCTTTCCTAGTGCATTCTCACTAAAGGTTTCTGCCTCTTCCTCGAAGTCAAAATCGATACCCAGCTCTTTTGGCAGTACGATGGTATGATCGGTGAGAATCCTGGAAAATTCCTCTTTCTTATGCTCATTGTTTGATGCCAACAAAATATTCATGGTCCTTAAGATACTCAATGTCAGATTGTTCGTCCATATACTGAGAGAGAACACGCTTCATATAGTGTACTGAAC
>NZ_JAEKNT010000377.1 GCF_016406725.1 Sphaerochaeta sp. S2
CTTCACTTACCTGTTGGTCATTTCCTGTTTTACAGAAAGTACTACATTGGCTTGCAGTTCCTGGAGGACTCCGGGTTGCTCTTCAGGGGACTCACTTTCCAGATCGCTGATAAACAAGAGAGACTGCTCAGGGTAACACGAACTATAGTTGAGAGCCCTTAGTGCCTGTCTGTAGGATTGGGAGATTGCTGATGGTCTATGTACCTGGTTTCCTATTCCAAGAACAACAGGAAAGTTGTATTTCTCCAGATATGCCTGGACCTGCTCAGCTTTGCGGTAAGTTTGTTTTTTGAACACTGAATCATAGTGTGCTTGATTGTGGCTATTGGCACTGAAGATTATGGCTACTTGGTTTTCAAACTGAAACACCAGGGACCCTTCCTCTTTCTTGCATACCTCATCAACTACCTCAAACATTGCCAATGTCTGCAGTGGGTCATTCTGGAGGTGGTCACTTTCGATGAGGGCTACCATGAATTCATCCTTGTCCAAATCAAGGCCATACTCTCTTGCCTTGGAGATGAGGTTCTGGTCACTGGCGGCTTGGGTGGTGGTGAGAAGAGAGAGGAGAAATTTTTCCCTGATAAGGGGGAGTGCTTGCTGGTAGACCTCTTTCAGTCTTTCCTGGTCCTGTGTTCTCTTGATCTCTTGATCCAAACGATTGCCTAAACGTTCCAATAGTGCACAAAGATCATCGACAGAGACTGGTTTCAGGACATATTCACTCACATCATAGTGCATTGCCTGTTGGGCGTAGGTGAACTCATCATACCCGCTGAGTATTACCAGGGTGGTTGCAGGATGGGCAATACGTATTTCCTTGATCAGGTCCATACCATCGAGGTAGGGCATCCTGATATCAGTGATGACGACATCGGGATGAAGGTCCTCCACCAGTTCAAGGGCTTCTATTCCATTCCCCGCTTCTCCCACCACCGAGAAGTTATACCGCTCCCACGGGGTGCGGGAGCGAATTCCTTCTCGTACAGCGGACTCATCATCAACCAGAAGTATTGAATACGGCATAGCTAACATGGTAGAGGGAAATGAGGGAGTAAGCAAGTTTTTTAGTCTCCACACCACCAGTCGAACATGACACTGACTGAGCGGTTCATCTCCTCCATAAAGGCACTGGTGTGCTTTCTCAGGTAGTAGTAATCTGCGAGTGTTCCCTTATTTTCATAGGGAAGCGAGTGTGTTGCCCTTCTTTGCTGTTCATGCTCCTGATAAGCCTTTGCCAACTCCTCAATATGGGGCTCCTCATATCGGTTTTCCATAAAGACGGAGGGGGCCGGGCAACGAGGGGTCAGTTTGATGGGACCTTTTCCTTTGGGGTAGCCAAAGATAAGCATACATGCCGGTATGGTGTATTGTTTCAACTCCAGGAGGTCTCTCAGGTCCTCAAATTGCTCGATGACGTCCCCGATGTAACAGGAGCCTATGCCGAGTGCTTCTGCAGCCACCACTGCGTTCTGTGCTGCTATGATTGCGTCCTGCATGCAGAGATGAAGATCACCTAGGCCTGGTTTGCGATAGAAGACGTTCATTTGCTCTTTTCCTCTCTCTACAGCACCGCTTTCATGGAAATAGTTCACCCATTTCTGCATGTCGGCAAGGAATACCCAGACCAAGGGAGCATTACTGATCATCTCCTGGTTGTCGCATATTCCAGCAAGGGTTTCCTTCTTCTCGATGTCGCTGACTTCAACAACTGAGTAGAGAGCCATGTTCCCTGCCGTAGGGGCACGGAGGGTTGCCTGTTTCAGGAGCGAGAGATGCTCCTCCTCGATGGGCCGCTCCTGGAAGGCGCGGACACTTCGTCGATTGTTCAATAGTTCCAATGTTTCTTGCATGGGAAGAGTATACGGTACTGCGTTCTCTTCTTCCAGTGGAGATATACAAATCAAGTGGAATGGTCTATCCTATACGGTATGAAAAGTGTGAAGGCATATCGCTACCGATGGTTGATTCTACTCTCTTTGATACTCCTGATCCTTTCGGTGGAGGTTCATTGGCTGAATCTCTCTCCTGTTGGTAGGGTTGCAAATGAATATTATGCGTCTCAGCTAACGCTTACCTACGCTCGTCCGGTGGACTTGCTCTCACTGACGTATCTCATTGTGTTTGTGGTGGCAAGTATCCCCGCATCCTATGTATTGCACCGTCTTGGTATCCGTAAGGCTACATGGATAGCCAGTGGTTTGATTATATTTGGCTCCATGACCAAGTGGATTTATCTTTCAACCTTTTCTCTGGTTCTCCTTGGGCAGTTCATCCTTGCTGTTGGGCAGGCGTTGGTTCTGACCAGTATCACCGAGATTGTCAGCCGATGGTTCCCCATCCGTGAGCGTGGTATGGCCGTCGGTATTACCAGTGCCAGTCAATACTTATCGCTTGCAGTGGTGATGATTGTCTCCCCGATCTTGGTTGTGACCAAGGCGAATGATCCTGCATGGGGAAGTGGTTTTGAGGAGTTGATGCGTTTCTATGCAATTCTCAGTTCGACCCTTGCCCTTGCTGCAGCACTGCTGATACGAGAGAATCCTCCCTCTCCTTCTTCAGCCTTGCCAAGCAACAACAAGGTACACTACCGTTCCTCATTCAAGGCAATCAATGCCATTTCATCCCTCCGTGGGCTGATGATCATTTTTGCAATTGGCTGGGGCGTACTGATGACCTTGTTTATCAAGATTGATGAGATCAGTGAGTTCCTTGGTTTTGCTGATTCAAATGGATTTCTAGGGATTGCCATGCTTGCAGGAGGTATGGTGGGAGCAATAATCCTGCCTGCTCTTTCTGACCGTTTTCGTCGGAGAAAGCTATTCTTTGTATTCTGTAATGTCTGTTCGATCCCGGGTATCCTGCTTCTGGTTTTCTGCCAGCAAATTGGTGCAGTACTGTTGGACAGTGAGGCGATTGCCTTGATCGGGTCCTCGATTGTCGGACTCTCCTTGCTCTCTGCTATTCCCATAGGCACGCAGTATGCTGCTGAATTGGGACAGGGGATCAGTGAGGAGGTCATCCAGGGAATGTTGCTGCTTTTCAGCCAAGCTGCCTGTGCAGCCATTCTTGTCTTTTCCCTCGTGTTACCCTGAGCAGTCTCTCTTGTTTATCAGCGATCTGGAAAGTGAGTCCCCTGAAGAGCAACCCGGAGTCCTCCAGGAACTGCAAGCCAATGTAGTACTTTCTGTAAAACAGGAAATGACCAACAGGTAAGTGAAG
>NZ_JAEKNT010000378.1 GCF_016406725.1 Sphaerochaeta sp. S2
GGAGGAGTCAGAGCAACAGGACTACAGCAAAGGATCAACCTCAATGACCTACTCCAAATTGCTCCAATTCCTCATCCTGGTAAGCAGGTTCCACAGTGCTCACCGAGGTTCTGCTTTCCAGAATGATCAACGCCTCGAGAAAGTCATCATCTATATGGAGCAGAATATTGACAGGAGCATTCCCTTGAATGAACTGGTTGAGGTCTCGAACATGAGTGCAAGCACACTCAACCGACAGTTCAAGCTATCAACGGGTTGGTCTCCAGTCGATTTCCATATCCATAGGCGAATCGCCTATGCCTCCAATCTACTTCTGACCACTGACCTGAGCATTGAGAGGATCAGTGAAAAGACCGGATTCTCCGATGCAAATTACTTCGCACGCCAGTTCAGGAGTCATATGCAGATGAGTCCACGGCAGTACAAGCAGCTGTGGACCACCCCCAAAGAAGATTAGATCACTACACCCTTCTTCAGAATGATGTTTGCATACAGTGCTGTCTCTCCGGTAGCGACAATGGCATATGCTTTCTTACTTCGTTCATAGAAGGCAAAGCGTTCAAGACGGGTAAAGCCCCCAAATGCAGGATCACCGTCCTTGCAGGTGGCCTCGTAGACATCCCAGATAGGGGTTTCGACGGTATCCCCAGGGGTTGTATCCATCAGGAAAGCGTTCTCTGCATAGGTATCAAGAGGGAACAGCTGCAAGATTGCCTTCAGCACCTCATCTGCCCCATGTCCATCCAAGCGGACCACCCGGTCATTCATGGATGCAGCGGGGAAATTTCCATCTCCGATCACGATCTCATCGCCATGGCCCATTTCCATGAGAATCTTCAATAGTTCAGGGCTAAGGATTGAGGGAATTGTTTTCAACATCGTTGACTCCTTCTAAATTTTGGATTGCATTTGCACGTGCTCTATGCGATACTATCCTTGATGTAAACGATTACATTTGTAATTATATACCTAAGGGGGATACTATGGCAAATACAAATGGAATGCAATCGGTAGGGCCTGAGAAGCGCTATGCTTCTTCCCTTCCCAAGATTGGAATTCGCCCAGTCATCGACGGCAGACAGCGAGGCGTTCGCGAGTCCTTGGAAGATCAGACCATGAACATGGCAAAGGCTGCAGCAAAGCTGATCAGCGAGAACCTGTTCCATGGAACCGGAGAGCCGGTTGAATGTGTGATTGCTGATGGAACCATCGGTCGTGTGAGAGAGAGTGCGGATTGTGCAGAGAAATTTGCCAAGGAAGGAGTAGCAGTCACCCTGACAGTAACTCCCTGCTGGTGTTATGGAACCGAGACATTTGATATGGATCCCATGACCGTAAAGGGTGTATGGGGTTTCAATGGGACAGAGCGCCCGGGTGCAGTATATCTTGCTGCAGTGCTTGCCGCTCATACCCAGAAAGGCCTTCCTGCCTTTGGTATCTATGGTCGTGACGTACAGGACAACGATGATACTTCCATCCCTGAAGATGTAGCTGAAAAGATCCTCCGTTTTGCACGTGCAGGTATTGCTGTAGCAACCATGAGAGGGAAGAGCTATCTCTCCATCGGTGGAATGTCCATGGGTATCGCTGGATCAATCGTTGACCAGGATTTCTTGCAGTCCTATCTGGGAATGCGCAGTGAAG
>NZ_JAEKNT010000379.1 GCF_016406725.1 Sphaerochaeta sp. S2
TTTCTTGATGATCTTGCTCTTCTCTGTGGCAATTTCCCTGATGGTGGAGCCAAGAATCTTTGTATGCTCCAGCTCAATGGGACAGAGAACACTTGCCTCAGGGATGATGGTATTGGTTGCATCAAGACGTCCACCAAGGCCGGTCTCAATAATCGCCCAGCTGCAACCGCTGTTCCTGAAGAGCAGATAGGCATATGCGGTGAAGAGTTCAAACGTGGTAGGATTGGTCTCCCCCCATTCATCGCGGAAGGTGAATCCTTCAATGCTGTCTGCCAACTCTTGGCCCGTTGAAACGAGCAAGGATTCGTCAAAGAAGGTGCCACTTAGGGTAAACCGCTCCCGGTAATCAACCAGATGAGGGGAAAGGTATAGGCCTGTTTTATAACCCATGGCAGTCAGGGAACTTGCCAGATAACTTGCTGTTGAACCCTTTCCTTTTGACCCTGCAAGATGAATTTTCTTGAAGGCCTGCTCAGGATTGCCCAAGTGGGCCAACAGGTCGTGCATCCTGTCAAGTCGATAGGTACGAGTGGTGTAGTGGGACGTCTGCTTCTCGAGGTTGGTGAAGTGCTCGGTGAAGCGGATTACATCTTCAAAGCTGGAAATTTGCATGCTGGAAACTACCTCGCCTGTCACTGTAGACGGTAAGGGCCTCCTTGGTCAACGCAGTGAAAACCGGTAGAAAGTATCATATCTTTTGATAGTCACACGGAAGGTTGTTTCGAGTATCCCACAGGCAACTGCGTCTTGGGGCTTCCCATCAAATGCTACTGTTTGTTGGTCGATAAGGATGATCCTGCTTGCAATCCTCAAGGCTTCTGAGATGTCATGGAAGCTTGCCACAACGCAGTGACCCTCAGATGCCAGATCCTGCAGGAGCTGGTGGACCATATACATCTGTGATATGTCCAGATGGGCATCCGGCTCATCAAAAAGGAGATAGTCTGCTTCCCTCGCAAGGGTCATCGCGAGAAAAGAGCGTTGCTGATATCCCCCGCTCAAGTGCTTAAGAGGGGTATCCAGTACATGCTGGAGTTGCATTCTCTTGGTTGCCTGCTCGATGGCTTTTTGGTCTCTCACTTCGAGTCTTCTTACAAATCCTTGATAGGGATACCTGCTGTGGGCAAGCAGGGTTCTGGTATTCATATCTGGAATTTCATGACGTTGCCCATGGTAGGCTATCAGTCTGCCCAGATGCCTTGGTGCATAGTCACATAGAGGCTTCCCCTCCAGAAGCAATGTTCCCTGTTTTTTCTCCAGCAAGCCTGCCAAGATCTTGAGAAGGGTTGATTTACCGCTTCCATTCAAGCCCAGTACTGCTATCAGCTCTCCTTTGCTGAGTGAGAGCGAAATATCCTTAAGAACCGTTTTTCCTGGGTATCCTCCAATAAGGTGTTTGGCTTCAAGCATACCTATCTCCTCGTCTGTATTTGATCAAGACAACCAGGAAGCTTGGTCCTCCCAGAGCAGAGAGTACAATACCTACCGGTAGCTCATAGGGTGCGAATATCAATCGGGCAATGGTATCGGCGAATAGGGCGATGCACCCACCAAGCAAGGCGGTGAAGGGAAGATGGAGTGCCTCGTGCGTTGGTATCATTTTTCTGGCTATGTGGGGTACCAACAGACCAAGGAATCCTACCAGCCCACATAAACTGATCGCAAGTGCACTAAGTACTGCGCTTAAAGACAAGAGCAAGAGACGAACCCGATTGACCCTGAGCCCAAGGGATGTTGCACACTCATCGCCAAGACTGAGCATCGTAAGCGGACGACCCATCAGGCAGGCAATGAGCATTGCCATCACTAGGATAGGAGAGAGCAAGGAAAGCTGAGCGGAAGTGATATGGGAGAAAGACCCGACGAGGAAGTCAATTTTCACGGTCGCCAGATCTGGAAAGATGGTCAGCAAGGCATCACTGATAGCACCAAGCACTGTCGATAAGGCAATACCACTGAGTATGAGGGTGAGTCGGCTGAATCGATATAGGGCTGCGAGGGAAAACACCATCAAACTGCCAACGAGTGCACCGACTGAAGAGAAAAGCGGCAGGAGCTCAGTAAGAGAGGGAAAGAGGAGCATTCCAAGCAGTACCGAGAGAGCCGCTGATGCGTTTATGCCCAAGAGGCTTGGTCCGGCCATGGGGTTGTTCAGGGTCTGTTGCAACAAGGAACCAGAGAGGGAGAGTGCACTGCCACACAGGAGTGCGGAAGCTATACGGACCATGCGAAGATGCATGATCATGGAAAGGCTTCCCCCGTTTGTAAGACTGGACATCAACCCTGAGAGCAACTCCTCAGGGGAGAGGCCAACAGCCCCCTTGCAAAGCGAATAACATGCACCGGCTAAAGCAAGAGCGAACAGTCCGGTCATTTTTCCCTTAGAAGAGTGAGGTAAGATATGCATAACTTTCATCCCATCTATCGTTTGGCTTATAGCCGAACAATGCTTTTGGCAGCAGCTGTACATTGCCTGTCTTGATCGCCTGCACGTTGGAGAGAATCGGGTTGTCACGGATCAAGGTCTGTACCTGTGCTTCTGCTAGTGAAACATCCCCCATGGGGACAACCAGGATCAATGTAGGGTCCTCCTTCAGGATAATCTCCCAGCTCAGTTGATCAAGAAGGGAGGGGTACTTGTCTGAGAGTGTCTCGATCTCCAGGTCTCGAAGCATGGCCCCTACCAGGGAACGTTCATCAAGCGCCTTTATTTTGGTGCTATGGGCTCTGAGCAAGAGAACTCGCTCTTCTTGAGAAGGGGAAAACGATGAGATGATTGATTGAGCGCGTGTTGCAGTCTCCTTGCCATGAGTCCAGTAGGAATCATCATTTCCTGTTATCTCGCTACACCAACGCAAGGCTTCCAGGTAGTGTTCCAGTGTATCAAGATCAAAGGCTTTGCACTCTATCTGGAACGATTCCAGCTGATCCTTGATACCTTGGTGACTTGGAAGCAGTGGGGAGAGCAAGACCAGATCCGGGTCGAGGGAGAGGATTTGTTCGATGCTGGGGTCCTTGACCGTACCAAGATTGATGCAATTATCCCCTACATCTATGGGATGTTCCTGGAAAGCATCATCAGTTGTGGCTGCAACATCACCCCCTGAGAGGACCCAGAGTTCAGCCAAGGAGGAGGAGAGTGCAACCACCGTTATTTCACGCTCAGCTTTGCTGGAGTGAGCCTTGGTACCGCATGAGACAAGCAGTACCACGAGTAAAGGCACCATCCACTTATACAGTCTCATGTAGTACCTTCGCTATATGATCCATCCCGAGGCGTTCCACCACGGATGCAAAACGCTCTCCTGGTCTTCCCTCTTCCTTGTAGAGGTTCAATATTCGGGTGATCAAAGGGAAGAGCTGTTCTTCACTGTACAAGGAAGGGAGAGGTGTCCCGCACCGTTTCTGCTTGCCCCATCGGCCTCCAAGATAAATCTTGTAGCGGGATTCTTCACTGGATATTTTTCCAAATGGGCAGGTATCGAGGCATCGGCTACAGTTGTTGCAGAGGCTGCGGTCAATATACCGTTTTCCATCTTCACGTTGCTTGATTGCTCCCATCGGGCAGCGCTTCTCACTGATGCAACCGCCACAAGCCTTGCACTCAGGTGATAGATGCATCATTCTCTGTCCTACAATGCCAAGATCATTGAGCTCAGGCTTTACACAACTGTTTGGACATCCTCCCACTGCTATCTTGAATTTGTGGGGAAAGATGACCTCATGCCAACC
>NZ_JAEKNT010000380.1 GCF_016406725.1 Sphaerochaeta sp. S2
GTTCTTGATAGTATGTTCTTATTTTCTCATCATATTGTAACATACTTTCTATGTTGTCTTCACTATAAATTTCTTCTTTTACTACCACATCAATAGGTAATCTTAATTTACTACCAACCTTCTGTGCTGGATAGCCTAAGCACATACCGAAGACTGGATAAATTTCATCTGGAATGTTTAATAGCTGACATATTTTATCTGGATTATTACGTATACCGCCGATAAAAACACCTCCTATACCAAGACTTTCTGCTGCTAGCATCACATTTTGTGCATACAGTGCTGTATCCACTGTAGAGATGATAAACATCTCTGTATACCCTTTCTTAGCTTCTTTACCATGTCTTTCAGAGGCATCAGATAATCTTTTTAAATCGGCACAGAAAACCAAGAAGTCTGAGGCTTTTTCTATATATGCCTGTTCTCCACTTAGTTCAGATATCTTTTTTCTCATACTTTCATTGTTGACTCTAATAACTGTATAGGCTTGAAGAAAACTCGAAGTAGATGCATATTGAGCTTTCTCTAAAATGTACTTCAGAGTCTCCTCTTTAATTTTTTCATCGGTATACTCTCTAATGGATACATGATTCCCTATCAACTCTATCGTTTTGTTCATAATGCCATCCTTTCATATGATCCTTCAAAAAAAGAGCCTAAGGCTCTATATTTCGAATGCTTTTTCTGATACTTTTGCTAATAGCTTAATGGCAGCTTCAACATCATCCTTAGATACTGTTTCATGAGCACTATGAGCGTATCTAGTTGGAATTGATAGACAAGAAGCAGGAACGCCTTCTCTCGTTAAACTAATACCACCTGCATCAGTACCACCAAACTCAAGTACTTCCATTTGGTATTTGATCTCTTCAGATTTACATGTTTCAACTAAAACCTGATTTACTTTCGGATGAGAAATCAACGAATTGTCTCTAACCTTAATTGCAACACCATCATGAAGACTGATTTTAAATCTTTTTGAACCAGGCATATCTCCTGAAGATGTAATATCCACAGCTAAACCAACATCAGGATCTACGGTGTACGCAGATGTTTTAGCACCTCTAATACCGACCTCTTCTTGAAC
>NZ_JAEKNT010000381.1 GCF_016406725.1 Sphaerochaeta sp. S2
AGGTACTGATGCGCTCAAAGAAATCCTTGACTGGCTTGGTCCCCGAGAAGAAGGCGCGAACCAGCAACAAAACTACGCGCATGTTCATGGCCCTACTCCTCGCTCTCTGTCAGTTCAAGAAACAACGCTTCCAGGGTTGCATCAAGTTCTTGTGTGCGAGACTGCAGTTCCTGTAGGGTTCCGTTGTACAACAACCTCCCCTCTTTTATGATTCCCAGACTGCTACAAAGTTGCTGGGCAACTTCCAATACATGGGTGGAAAAGAATACCGTATTCCCTGATTCAGCAAACTCACCCAGGAGCGTTTTCAAGATGAAGGCTGCTTTTGGGTCCAGCCCAACCATGGGCTCATCCAAGATAAGCAACTTAGGGGAAGGTAACAGGGCTGATATGATAGAAAGCTTCTGTTTCATCCCATGGCTATAGGAAGAGATTTCATCCTTCAAAGCATGAGAAAGCAACAATCGCTCCCCCAGCTCATCAATCCGTTGCTTACGTTCCACGCTACCAACCCCATAGAGATCTGCAATGAAGGAGAGATGCTCATACCCACTCATTCTCTCATAAAAAAGCGGTTCATCAGGTACATAACCGATTAATCTCTTATAGCTGAGAGGATCAGAATGAAGGGAGTATCCCATGAAACTGATCGAACCAGAATCAGGTTTAAGCAAACCAGTGAGCATCTTGATGGTGGTACTCTTACCAGCCCCGTTGGGACCAAGGAATCCGAATATCTGTCCAGGTGCAATGGAGAGATCCAGTGTATCGACCGCTTTCCTTGGTTGATTACCATATCGTTTGGTTATTTGATCACATACCAGCATTTGACTACCTCCACTGTATTATAGAGTGGAAAATCTGATTTTGCAATTACTATTTCGAAAATTTTCGAATTAGTATTGATGTATATTAATGCAGTATATTTCTGGATATATTCGATTTTAATTGCATATAATACGATTTTTACGAATATTTATGCATAAACCTCTTGTCATTCTACACAAGAATTACTACACTGACGGCAGAATAAAATACCGAACAGGGAGATACGAATATGGACAAGGAAAAAATCATTCTGGCATACAGCGGAGGACTTGATACCTCGGTAATCCTGAAATGGCTTGCCAATAAAGGGTTTGATGTTATCGCCTATGTGGCAAATGTCGGACAGAACGAGGATTTTGCAGCTATTGAAAAGAAGGCTTTGGCTACTGGTGCTTCAAAAGTATACGTGGAAGACCTCAGAGAGGAATTGGTCACTGACTACATCTTCCCTGCCCTCCAGGCAAATACTATCTATGAAGGTACCTATATGCTGGGAACCTCCCTGGCCCGTCCGATCATCGCAAAACGCCAGATTGAAATTGCCCGCAAGGAAGGAACCGTCTATGTTTCCCATGGCGCCACAGGCAAGGGAAATGACCAGGTCCGCTTTGAGTTCGGTTACTATATGCATATGCCTGAGGTTAAGATCATCAGTCCTTGGAAAGACCCTGAATGGCTCAGTCAGTTCGAGGGAAGAAGCGATATGATCGCCTACGCAAAGAAGTACGATATCCCAGTCAAGGCATCCACCAAGAAGCCATACAGCGAGGACGAGAATCTCATCCACATAAGCCATGAGGCCGGTATCCTGGAGGATCCTTCACTTCGCGCTGATGATGATGTGTACAGCCTTACCCTCAGCCCGAAGGAAGCCAAGGATGAGGAAACACTGCTGACCTTCACCTTCGAGGATGGCATTCCTGTCTCTGTGAAGAACGAGAACGACCAAACGGTTGTCACTGATCCTCTGGAGATGATTCTCTATCTCAACAAGATGGGACATGACAACGCAATCGGCCGTGTGGATATGGTGGAGAACCGTTATATCGGGATCAAGAGTCGCGGTGTTTATGAGACCCCGGGTTGTGAAATCCTTTGGAAGGCTCACCATAATCTTGAGGGCATCACCATGGACAAGGAAGCAATGCATTTGAGGGACAGCCTCATGCCCAAGTATTCTGAATTGATCTACAATGGTTACTGGGGTGCTCCTGAGTTTGAGATGCTTCGCTCTGCCTTCACTGTAAGTCAGAAGCATGTCACAGGTACCAGCAAGGTTGTACTGTACAAGGGTAATGTCATCTTCGCTGGCGTGGAAAGCCCCTTCTCCCTCTACGACGAGGAGATGGGAAGCATGGACAAGGCTGGAGGGTATGAGCCGGTTGATTGCAAGGGATTCATCAATATCAATGCAATCCGCTTGATCGCCAGTTCCAAACGCGGTTAAGCTGTTAGTCACTACCGCCTTCAAAGACTGAAGGCGGTATTTTATCTACAGAGAAACGTATGCTATAGTGGTGGTTGGAGATTGAGTACTATGGATGCGAAAGCGTATTTACAAATGGCGATAGAAAAAGCACGAAAGACCATGAACAACGATGAAGGTGGTCCTTTTGGTGCTGTGGTTGTGGACACGACCGATGGTTCTCTCTATGTTGCCTCAAACAGTGTGTTGGCAAACCACGACCCGACCTCGCACGCAGAAATAAATGCCATCCGTGAAGCGTGCAAGCAGAAAGGGACCCATGACCTTTCTGGTTGCATACTCTACACCACCTGTTATCCTTGTCCGATGTGTCTCTCTGCAAGCATCTGGGCAAACATCAAGGAGGTGTACTACGGG
>NZ_JAEKNT010000382.1 GCF_016406725.1 Sphaerochaeta sp. S2
ATCCCCACCTTGGAAACGGATGACCAAATCGGAGTTCACTGCCAAATAGTCTACGATGCGGCCTTTTCCTTCATCGCCCCACTGGGCTCCTACAATTGAAGTAACGTTGCTCATTGGTATAACTCCTTGCCTTCTTTTTTCAGATGATCAAGCATCAGATTCTCTTTTTCTGTATGGCTATCGATGTCATCAGCATCCCAGGGATACTTGATCCAGACATCATCCAGGTTGAGGCCGGCGAAGTAGCGCTTGATCTCCACAGGGAACTCAACATCCTTTTCCTTGTTCTTATTATGTAGAACCAAGACAGCGATTTCTTCAGGCTTGTACTTAAGCAACTCACCAATACAGTATGCCAAGGTGGCACGTGTATCATCTACCTCATCGATAAGGAGTACCTTCTTGCCAACCAATTGGGACTGTACTTCATCGATCCATTGGATTTTTGTAGGGTGGTCCTTGTGTTTCTTGTCGATACCGTAATAGGAAATTCCCACTGCATAAATCGGACGATTTATGAAGGTCTTGATAATTCTTGCAGGGATGTAGCCTCCGCTTCCGATTGCAACGATTACATCTGGGTCATATCCTGATTCAATCAACTCTTTGCTGAGTTTCTTTACCAGTTTATGCACCGAATTGTAACTGACGTAGAACTTGTTGTCGTCCATTTCTCTCTCCTTGGTTAGGCTTGTGGGTACATCTCTGCGATGTAGGGGAGGGTCCGGTATTTTTCATTGTAGTCCAGGCCGTATCCAACAACCCAGACATCAGGGATGGTGAAACCGATGTAGTCGATTTCTACAGGCAGAATATGCCTGTCAGGTTTATCCAAAAGGACTGCGGTCTTCACAGACTTGGGATTTCTTGTTTTGAAGTTTCGAATGAGATAGTCCAGTGTGTTTCCACTGTCAAGTATGTCTTCGATGATCAGGACATGCTTGTCTTCCATATTCTCCCTGGTATCCATCAGGAGGCGGACATTCCCGCTATGGTCACCCTGGTAGGAGGAGAGGGCAATGAAGTCCACAACATGCCTTACATTCAGTTTTCTTGCTAAATCTGCAATAAAAATGAAGGATCCCTTGAGAACCCCTACAAGAATCAGGTCATCTACAGTATCGGCATAGTCACTGCTGATCTGGCGGGCCAGTTCATCGACCCTTCTATTTATGGTGTCGGCATCGATGAGAACACGAGCGAGATCCTCTGTCAAAGCAGGGATAGCGAGGGAATCTTTCATTGGGCCTCCTCAATGCAACAGACGAGCTGTTGAAACATGTACTGCATGCTAGTAGGCATATACGAAAAAGAGTGGAGTGTCAATGTTGGAAAAGAGTTGCACCGATGGACAAAGGTGTGAAGAATTCTTGCTACTTGACGACACTATTGCTGTACAGCTACACTAAAAGCGTAGATTAGGAGGCCACCATGTATGTTGATGTTCCTGTAGAAGTTTTACAAATGAACCCCTTTACAGCGATCGGAACTGATGGATTCCTGGTAACAGCGGGAACTCCTGAACATTTCAACACCATGACAGCATCCTGGGGTACGATGGGCGTGCTCTGGGGAAGAAATGTGGTAGTTCTCTATGTGCGCAAGAGCCGCTACACCCATCAGTTTCTGGAGGAGAGTGACGGGTTTACCGTTTCATTCTTTCCTTCTGAGATGAAGGAAAAATTGCTTTGGTGTGGTGCCCACAGTGGTCGTGAATATGACAAGATCAGCATGACTGGGTTGCAACCAACCTTTATTTCTTCTCCAAAGGGAGGAGAGCGTGTAACCTTCAAGGAAGCTTCGTTGGTTTTCTCTTGTACGAAAGTTGCTACCATGGATATGCAGAGTGACCAATTCCTGCTTGAAGAGATCAAGGAGTTCTACCAAAACGGCGACCTTCATACCGTATATATAGGATTTATTGACAGCATCCTCTCCAACCAATAGGATGGGGAGACTATACAAAGGCAAGGCTTAGGCCGGCTTGTAAAGGCAGGACTGCATATCCTGCCGGGGAGCACTCATGGACCTTTCTGTACAACAGGCGCAACAAGCGCTCTCGATTATGGTACGTTCACGCCATTTCGAGGAACAAATTGACGAATTATTCAAGCAAAAAGAGATGCATGGAACAACCCACCTGTCCATTGGACAGGAGGCTTGTCAGGCGGGTTTGGCTTTGGCTTTACAACCAGGCGACTGGATTGTGCCCACGCATCGTTGCCATGGTCATACCATAGCCAGAGGTACCAGTGAAAGGCGTATGTTCAGCGAAATGTTCGGCTCATCAGATGGTATTTGTAAAGGGCTCGGTGGTTCCATGCATATGACTGATGTAGAGACCTGGAATACGGGATCTTCAGCTGTAGTCGGTAGTGGGATCAATCTGGCTGCAGGAATCGGATTTGCCTTGAAGATGCAGAAAAGCCAGGCGTTGAGTGTTGCCATCTTTGGAGACGGGGCCTCAAGCCGGGGTGCACTGCATGAGAGCATGAACCTTGCCTCTGTCTGGTCTCTTCCTGTCCTGTTTTTTTGTGAGAACAACAACTATGGCATGAGTGCTGCTGCCTCGAGAATGATCTCCACCTCCTCCATCGCCAGGCGGGCAGAGGGGTATTCCATGCCCCACGCCACTGTTGATGGCAATGATGTCGAGGCTGTCTACAAGGCCTGCAGACTTGCGGTGGAAACCATCCGCGCCACTTCAAAACCGTATTTTCTGGAACTCAAGACATATCGTTGCTGTGGGCACTCAAAGAGCGATGCCTGTGTGTATCGCGACCACAAGGAAGAGGCCATGTGGGCCTCCAAGGACCCCATCTTCCTCTTTACCCGCTCCATGGTAGAAAGTGGATTGTTCAATGAGGAGGAAGTCTCCCGCATTATTCTGGAGAGTCGCAAACGCGTGGATGATGCAGTTCGTGATGCGCTCTCTGTGCGCGATCAGCATATCAGCCTTGAGAAGGCGATGGAGTATCTCTTTACAGAAGAAGATGAGGAACTGTACAAGGTCTGCAAGAACACAAGCCGTATCAGCTACCGGGATGCGATCAGGGAAGCGCTTGATGAAGAGATGTCCCGTGACAAGGCGGTCCATCTCATCGGAGAGGATATCGGACTCTATGGTGGATGTTTCCGTGTGACGGGAGATCTTTATAAGAAACATTCCCGGCAGATGCATGAAACCCCTGTCAGTGAGGAAGCGTTCACGGGGCTCGCCGTCGGTGCTGCTACGCTGGGAATTCGTCCAGTAGTGGAAATCATGTACGGGGATTTTTCCACACTAGCAAGCGATCCCATGATAAACCATGCTGCGAAGATCCGCTTCATGAGTGCCGGGCAGCTCTCCTGTCCGATGGTCCTGAGGGCTCCCATCGGGAGTGGGACAGGCCACGGTGCCCAGCACACCCAATGTCTGGAGGCGATGTTTGCAAATATCCCTGGTCTTATCATTGTAGCTCCCTCATGTCCTGGGGATGCAAAAGCCCTGCTCAAGAGTGCCATCAGGAGCAACAATCCAGTACTCTATTTTGAACACAAACACCTCTACAACAATCTTGGTCCGGTAGGGGATGAAGACTATCTGATGCCGCTTGGAAAAGCGGTTGTCAAGAAGCGAGGGCGTGATGTAACCATCGTTGCCTATAGCCATGCAGTACAGACGTGTCTCGAGGCAGCAACAGTGTTGAGCTTGCAAGATGAAATCGACACTGAGGTCATTGATCTGGCTACCATTAAGCCGATGGATGGCAATGCCATCCGCCAGTCAGTACGAAAAACAGGAAGGCTCTTGGTTGTTCATGATAGCCCCGAGTTCGGTGGCTATGGAGCTGAAGTTGTTTCCCAGGTGACCAGCGATGCCAAGAGTTTTGCATCCCTGAAGGTACCCCCCTTACGATTATGTGGAAAGGAGAGCCCGATCCCCTTTGCCCCTGAGCTGGAAAAAGAGACAATTCCTTCCAAGGAAGATGTGGTTGCCGCCGTTCGCTCACTTTTCTCCTCGCTATAGCCTTTCCTTTTTTTCCTGATACCGCTAGAATAGTAACCACTTGCGCCGCAGACCTCTGCGGCGCTCATGTACAGGAGTAAGAACAGCATGGAAATTGATGTAAAGAACCTGCATCCGCTGGAAGTCCGCCTACTCAGGCATGTGGCATTGGGTGAACCCATTACCGCCGGCCGTATTGTGGACGAGCTTGACTACAAGGTGGGGCAGTGCAACCAGGCGTTCAGCTGGTTGAGCGCAAAGGGCTATCTGGTCGAGAAGAGTCGCGAAAGTCGCGTCCTGTATGAACTGACAGAATTCGGAAGGGAGCAAGCAGAGAAAGGGACTCCCGCCCAGCGTATCTTTGCATTTATCAAGGCTGAGGGACCTCATGCACTTCCTGAGATTGCCTCAGCCCTTGGACTGGAAAAGAGTGAAGTGGGTTCAGCCTTCGGTCAGCTATCAAAAGCTCGTTGTGCACAAATGAATGACGAAAACAAAGCTCAATCCATCGCTGATGAGCTTAGCGGTGAGTTTCTTCTTACCGCCAATCTCCTGCAGAAAGGCTTGCAGGGGGACCTTGATGAGTCAGCATTGGATGCAGATGAGAAGAAAGCAATGGGCAAAATCGCGAAGAAACGCGGTGCTGCATCCTCTCCCTTCAAGGTCATTGAACGGGAAGATATCGTCTATGAGTTGACTGAAGAGGGCTCCCTGGCAAAGGAAGCGGTCCTGAAGGCAAACATCACAGGAGAGGAGCTTGGCTCCCTTACCCCAGAGATGCTTGCAACCGGAAGTTGGAAAACCGGTAGCTTCCGCCCCTATGGTTTGAATGCCCCCACCAGCCGCTTGATCCCAGGTCGGCATAACCCATACGGAAACTATCTGCAGTGGGTCAAGGATAAGCTCTGTAGTCTCGGCTTTGAAGAATTCGATGGCTCTCTCGTGGAGAATGAGTTCTGGAACGGCGATGCCCTTTTCATGCCACAGTTCCATAGTGCTCGTGACATCCATGATGTGTATTATGTAAAGGACCCGGTGCATTGCAAGGAGATCGAGGAACCATGGCTCAGCCAAGTTGCCAAGACCCATGAAGATGGCTGGGAGACAGGAAGCCGTGGCTGGCGCTACAGCTTTGACCATGAATTCACCCGTCGTCAGGTGCTACGTAGCCAAGGGACGGTTCTCAGTGCACGCCAGCTGCCCAATGCCAAGATTCCAGGCAAGTATTTTGGTGTAGCCCGCTGTTTCCGATATGACCAGGTTGATGCAACCCACGGTGCTGATTTCTACCAGACAGAGGGTATTGTTCTGGGCAATGATGTTAATCTGAAAACGCTGTTGGGTTTGCTGAAGATGTTTGCTGAGGAGATTGCAGGAGCTGAGGAAGTGAAATACGTCCCAGGCTACTTCCCCTTCACAGAACCTTCTATCGAAGTGCATATCAAGCATCCTGTATTGGGATGGTTCGAACTTGGTGGTAGTGGGATCTTCCGCCCTGAGGTTACCAAGGCCCTCGGTATTGACGTGCCGGTACTCGCATGGGGACTCGGTATCGACCGAATGGCCCTGATGCACCTTGGATTGAACGACCTCAGGGAGCTCTTTACTCCGAACATTGAGTCGGTACGCACGAGGAGGGGAAACTAATGCCAAAGATTGAAACTACCGGCAAGTTGTTCTACAGCTTGCTTGGAAAAACCATACAAGATGAGCAACTGGAAGAAATCTTCCCTGTTGCAAAAGCTGAACTGGATGGTCATGAAGATGACCTGCTGAAAATTGAGCTCAACGATACCAACCGTCCTGACCTCTGGTCTGCCGCCGGTATCGCGCGTCAGCTCAAAGCATACTGGGGAGTTGAAGCTCCTCTCTATGATTTCTTCTCTACCGCTGATGAGACCTTTGACAGCGAGGGAAGAGAGCTCATCGTAGATGCCTCAGTGAAGGAAGTAAGGCCGTACTCAATTGGCTTTGCTGCAAAAGGCCACAAGGTAAGTGAGGATGAACTCGAAGCATTGATCCAGAGTCAGGAAAAACTCTGTTCCAACTTTGGAAGAAAACGCAAGACGATTGCAATTGGGATCTATCGCTCCGATCTGATCACCTATCCGGTACATTACCGTGGGGCAGACCCTGACACCACCAAATTCATACCGCTTGGAATGGATAAGGAACTCACCCTGAGGGAAATCTGCAGTGAACACCCCAAGGGCAGGGAGTATGGTCCGATTGTAAGCGACAGCAAGGTGTTTCCCTATCTGCATGATGACAAGGGAGAGACACTGAGTTTCCCACCGGTGATCAACAGCGCACATATCGGGGCTGTTGAGGCAGGGGATGAGAATCTGTTCCTTGAGCTTAGTGGATCTGATCTCCACGATCTCTTGCTTGCAGCTTCCATTCTTGCCTGTGATATGTCCGACCTTGGGTATGAGATTCTTCCGGTGAAAGTCTCCTTCCCAGAGGAGACGGAGTTTGGAAGAGAGATAACGGTTCCCTATTATTTCCAGGAGCCTATCTCCTGCTCACTCAGCCAGGTCCATAAGACCCTTGGTGAGCCGATGAGTGGAGACGATGCAGTTGCAGCGCTTAAGAGAATGGGAATCTATGCTGTCTATGATGAGCAAACCATTTGGGCAACCGTTCCTGAGTGGAGAAATGACTTCCTCCATCCAGTCGACCTGATCGAGGATATCATGATCGGTTATGGGC
>NZ_JAEKNT010000383.1 GCF_016406725.1 Sphaerochaeta sp. S2
GGACATATGTGATGGAAGCATATGCACAAGGCAAGAAGTATGACCTGATCATTTTCGACCCACCGAGTTTTTCGAACAGTCGGAAGATGGATCATGATTTTGATGTCCAGAGGGACTATTTGCGTTGGATGAAGGTGCTTAATGCCCTTCTTGCGATGGGTGGAAAGTTAGTGTTCTCGACAAACTTGGGAACATTCAAGATGGATGAGAAAGCAATACGTGGATTTGAGATCAAAGAGATTACCAGACGAGTCGCAGCACCGGGATTTACCCGCCGTCTGGGAACTGCGAGGACGTGGTTGCTGACGAAACACGAAGATATACGGATACCAGATAGATGGATAACCTCCGTACAAGAGAAAGCTGGCAAGCAAGACCAGCACGATGAGAATGGGCAGGAAGCCCGTATACTAAACAAAGAAGTAAAGACAATGAAAGCAAAAGAAAAAAAAGAACCAGTAGAACTGGAAACCGAAGAAAAAACCATAGTAGAAGAAGCAGCAAACACAACTGTAGCAGAACCCGAACAGGCAGAAGAAGATATGGTGCTCCTCAATGATGAGGCAGATCAGGAAATCGAAGATCTCAATGATGAAAATACAGAAGTAGAATTATCTGAGAATGAAGAGGTTGAAACTGAAACTGACGAATCTGATGATGAAGAAGTTGAAACCGAGACTGATGAATCCGATGATGAAGAGGCCCCTGTGGTTGAACCGAATGAAGTTGAGGATGACCTTCTCACGCTTAGTTGGGATGACCACGATTTCGCCCCGTTAGTACAGGAATCTTCAGCAGAAGAAACCTCTGAGAAACGAGAGACTGAAAATCGTGAACCTCGTAGAGATGATCGACGTGGGGAGCGACCTTCATACAATGATAGAAACGATAGACGTCCACGTGGCGACCGTCCTTTCCGTGATAGAGACGACAGACGCGGTGGCGACCGTCCCTCCTACGGTGACAGACGTCCAAGTGGTGATCGTCCCTCCTACGGTGACAGACGTCCAAGCGGCGACCGTCCCTCCTACGGTGACAGACGTCCAAGTGGCGACCGTCCCCCCTACGGTGACAGCTGTCTCTTATACAATCTGACGCTGCCGACGAATTAGACGGTGTAGATCTCG
>NZ_JAEKNT010000384.1 GCF_016406725.1 Sphaerochaeta sp. S2
GCGGGGTGTTGTACGTGACGACCATCGTTTTTATAAGGAAAGAAAGTTGTATGATTTTCCTCAGAAGGATATCAAGAACCAACTGTTCAACATCTTCATGGGGAGGGCATTTATGTTCAAGTTCATGAGGATGCAAGCCTATAACAACATGAAACCGCTGTATATCCTCCAACATAAGCATATTGTTGATTCAAAGAAATTATAGGAGCAAAGCCATGCAAAGGACGCGGGGAGTTTTGCTGCAATATTTCCATTGGTACAGCGAAGGTGGTGGTGTTCTTTGGAACAAGCTCGCAAAGCAGGCTGAAACACTGAAAAAGGCAGGATTCACTGCTATTTGGCTTCCCCCGGCCTATAAGGGAGCTGGAGGTGGCCATGACACCGGTTACGGTGTGTATGACCTGTACGACTTGGGTGAGTTTGACCAGAAGGGGAGTACTGCCACCAAGTATGGAACCAAAACAGAGTACCTCAAAGCCATTGATGCGATTCATTCCCAGGGACTTTATGTCTATGCAGATATTGTATTGAACCATCGAATGGGTGCTGATGAGAAGGAACAGGTTCTTGCTACCCCGTATTCCAGAGAAAACCGGTCAGAACCAACTGGTCCTCAAGAGCAAGTAACTGTCTATACGCGTTTCACCTTTCCGGGCAGGGGTGCAACCTATTCTGATTTCCAATGGATGTGGCACCACTTTGACGCAGTGGACCATGCAGAGGAATATCCTGATGACAAGAAGAGCATTTATGTACTGGAAGGCAAGCAGTTCGATGACTATGTTTCCTCGGAGTTTGGGAATTACGACTACCTAATGGGTTGTGACCTTGATTTTGGGGCGGAGGAAGTGAGAGAGGAACTTACCCGATGGGGCAAGTGGTATCTTGATACCACAGGCATAGATGGCTTCAGGATTGATGCAGTGAAGCATATCCCTTCGTGGTTTTTCCCAGGGTGGCTTTCATCTATACGCTCCCATGCAAAGCGTGAGTTGTTTGCCGTTGCAGAGTTTTGGGACCCTGATATTAATCAACTTAAGACGTATATTGAACAGAGTGAAAGGGCCTTGTCGTTGTTTGACGTTCCGCTGCATTTCAAGTTCTACCAAGCAGGAATGGAGCGAAAAAATTTCCCCTTGGATTCCATATTCTCTGGAACCTTGGTTGAACAGGACCCGGAGCATGCCGTTACCTTTGTAGCAAACCATGACTCGCAGGCTTTGCAAGCTCTTGAGTCAGTAGTGGAGTCTTGGTTCAAGCCACTGGCCTATTCGTTGATACTGCTGAGAAAGGAAGGATATCCCTGTGTATTCATTGCAGATTATGAGGGAGCCACATATGAGGATTATGGTTCTGACGGTGAAAAGTATTTGATTGAGATGCCTTCATTCAGGGAGTTGATTGATCTTATGCTCAAGCTACGAAGTAGTCGTCTTGAGGGAGAAAAGCACGATTATTTCGATCATCCAAATACCATTGGCTGGTCTTTTTCAGGAGAGAAGGCTCTAGCAGTGGTCCTTTGTAATGGGGAAGACGGTAGTAAAAGAATGGAAACAGGTCTTCCTGCCACTGAATTCGTGGATTGTACAGGCAATAGCACAGAACGAATCAAGACAGATGAAGAAGGGTTTGGGGATTTTCCTTGCAAGGGAGAATCCATTTCGCTTTGGGTGAGGAGCGATGATCCACTATAACGGCCAGTATGTGTTTCTTGTCAATCAGATGATGCAAACCATTGAAAGGTTCCCGGT
>NZ_JAEKNT010000385.1 GCF_016406725.1 Sphaerochaeta sp. S2
GGAGATCGCTATGATTCAGTTGGGGTTTGCATTTAATTTCAATGTACAACGCTGTGAGATAGAAGTGGGGGATGAAGCTCAGATAATCAATAAGGGGTATCGTCCTCTCATTGATCTTTTTGAAAAATATCATTTGAAGGCAAATTGCTTCCTCTCCGGGTTTACTACGAAGCTTCTGGAAAACGAAGCACCTGATTTACTGGCCACTATCAAGGAATTACACGGAAAGACCTTAGAACTTGGTACTTATACCTACACTCATCCCATTCCGCAGTTGCTAAAAAAAGAAGAATTTAGCAGACAGATGAGAAAGGGATTGGACATTGACAGAGAAGTCTTGGGTGTCGAAACAGATGGATTTCTTCCTCCTGAATTTGCATATAGTGGTGAAATGGGTGAGGTGTTAGCAGATGAGGGCGTCAAATGGTTTGTTGCATTAGCCTCCCAGATAGAGAAAGGCCTCAAGAGTGCAGGTATTACCAGAGATCCATATGTTCCGTTCAAAGTGCGACTAGCTGATGATCGCTCTCTTGTTGCAGTTCCAGCCGTATATCAACTTCCGCAAACACCAGCTCGATTTTTCAAACTTATGATGAAAGGCCAGGTTCCTGTTGATACGGTCATTGAAGGGGTCCGGGAGTTCGCAGAAGCACATCCAGGTGGTTTATTGTTATTCAAGCGTGATGCTGAAACCATTTTCATTGATATGTTTAATAGTGGATTTGAGGGAACTTTTGAGGTTATGGATGAATTCCTCTCCAAACTCTCTCAACTCGATTGTATTCAGCCCTCTTTCATTAGCGAAACCATGTCTTCTTGTGATGAATCACTGGAGATAATGCTTCCTGATTACTTGGGAAATACCAAAATTGAAACATTCACTGAAGGAGCTGCGCAATCAATTTGGGATGCTACGGTTGAAGTGCGAGATGCCTTGATTGCCTGTGACCGCAAACATAAGAGTAACGAGACAATCGAGGAGGCTTGGGAACATCTGATGCTTAGCCATAACTCCGATGGTCGCATTGGGTACTGGTTCAGTGAATGGAATCCTGGAGAACATGTGGTGGCACCTTCAAGAAGAACATTTGTAGAAGAACACTTGGCACATGCCAAAGCACTCCTGGACTAACGAAAGAGGTAGAAGGATGTTGTTTATCGACGAATCAACTATACAGGAACTCACGGTGCAAGATGTCTTGGCGTATGCCAAAGACTCTGGGGTTTCCGTGACAGTGATGCAACAGTTCCTTACATTGGTTGAGGGAGAGAGAACAACCTATGCAATTGCTGTGCTGAAAGCTGTGTCGTTGCTTCAGGAAGTGCAAATTCCAGTAGCAACGCATAGCTTGCAAGCAATAGTAAGAGTAAGCAAACTGAAATTTCATGGCACAGATGGAGTGCGGGGTGTTGTAGTACCTGCCCAAGAAACAGTAGCGCTAGATCTCCTCGCATACCAAGAGCATGGGTTGCTCAGTCCGAATTTCTGCTATCTGTTAGTAAAAGCGTTTCTTGTCTTGGCACGTGAACATGGCCAAGGTGGAAATCTGCATCTTGCAATTGCTGAGGACGGGAGGGATTATACCTCTGGTCGTGCTTTGGTTCGTTCCGTGGCCGCTGCGGCAAGGGATACGGGATATGTTGTGGATTATCTAGGCATTCTTCCAACCCCTGGAGTTGCCGCATACAGCCTGATACACAACCAGCTGGCGGTTATGATTACAGCAAGCCATAACCCTGCGAAGTTCAATGGGATTAAATGCTTCATACAAGGTAAGAAGCTCTACCCAGAGGGTGTGTTGGGAGAGTATGCAATTAGTGAGCAGGTATTTGCATATGCCTTGCAGTCCCCGAATATTACCTTGGCACCTGTACCTGATGTAAGACAGGGAGGAAGCAACGTACTGAGTGAGATCATTCTCAATTGTATGACAGCGGATGATACCAACGTTCTTGGTCACTGTTCGATTACAATCGACTGCGCAAATGGTGCGGTCTCGCAATGCTATCAAGAGATATGTGACTCTCTAAAGCTCTCATATGATGTGGTTAATGACTCTGTGAATCCTGGGACCATAAACAAGGGCTGTGGTGCTGCGGTATTGGAACAGTATTTCCAGATTCCTTCCAAGCCACCGTACCTAACTTCACTTATCGAGCGGATGGTGGAAAAAAGCAAGGAATCACAGGTACGACAGTATGGTTTGGCTGTTGATGGGGATGGGGATCGATGCATGGTGGTGGTCCTTGAACCGAATGCTGAATATTGCACGGTGCTCCATGGTGATGAACAGATTTTGCTCCTATCAGAACGCTTCACTGCCGTACAACAGCTTGCCATCACCATCGAGAGTGATCCCGGTACGAAGGCCATGCTTTCTTCGCGCTTTCCAGAGCGAATGGTGCACGTGAAAGGGGTGGGAGATCGGTACCTCAGATATGGGATGGAGGACTCAGTGCTTTTGGGTGCTGAGGATAGTGGTCATGTCATTTTTCCCGTCCCGATGAAGGATGGATCGTGCCTGTACAGTGGTAATGGACTTCTTACAGGATTGTTGGTCATTGGTGCATTTCACAGAGGACTAACCATGCCCTTTGTACGATTGGGTGTGCATAAGACTGTGGTTCGTCCTATTGATCGGAAGCATTGGTATGAAGGCTCTCCTCTTTATGAAGAGATGAGGAAGGTGCTGACACGAGAATTATTGGACATGCAATTGGTACGGTTCCCAGAGGATATGGACATGCTTGTCTGTTCCTACGATACGAACAGCTTGCTTTATATTCGCGCTAGCGGTACAGAGCCAAAGATGCAATTTGTTTGTCCAGATGTTCCTGATTTACGGCTGGAGAGGGTAGCACAAGCGTTTAAAAAAGCTTGCGCTCCCTATCAGATACAAGAATACTAGGGGAAATGTCCCCCATCAATCCAAAAGGAGGAAATGATGAAAAAAGGTATTGTGTTGATGCTGATGTTGGTGATGGTTCTCTCCTTCACCTATGCAGCAGGAGGACAGGAGACACAGGCGGCTTCCGATAAGGATGTCACGGAGATTGTGTATTGGCAGTATTTCTACGAGACCAAGAAAACCTTGATGGATGAGTTGATTACGATCTTTGAGGAACGTAATCCCGATATCAAGGTTGTTCAGCAGACATTCCCGTATGAAAACTACAATACGAAGGTAGCTTCATCCGTTCCCTCCGGACAGGGGCCGAATGTGATCAATTTGTTCTATGGTTGGTTGCCGCTGTATATTGACAGTGGATATCTGCAGCCACTTCCTGAGAGTGTATTCTCGAACTCCCGGATTGAGGAAGAGTTCTTCCCGCTTGTAGAGGCAGCAAAGTTTGATGGCAAGTACTACGCACTTCCCACAGCTGTTCGCTCCCTTGCACTGTTCTGGAACAAGGATCTCTTCAAGGAAGCAGGGCTTGACCCGGAAGTACCGCCGAAGACCATGGATGAGATGATTGCATTTGCAAAGAAGATTGCAAAACAGGACAAGAGTGGCAACTATCTGCAGGCAGGAATGACTCTTGAGCTGCGTGGCCAGATGCACCATGTGTTGCGAGAGGTCCTTACCCGTCAGTTTGGAGGGACCCCTTATAATGAGGATGCAACCCAGGTAACCTATGACTCTCAGGCCGGATACGATGCATTGCAGTGGTTCACTGATCTTGAATTGAAGCACAAAGTAGGTGTTCCGCAGTACATGACAGATGATGTAACAGCGTTCAGTGCTGGCAAGATGGGTATTACCATTGACGGGTCCTTCCGCCTTGGTAACTTCAACAAGTTGCAGGATACCTTGCACTATGGAGTTGCTGAGCTTCCTGAGATGAATGGAGTGAAATCCAACTTCGCTTCCTTCTGGGCCAATGGTATTACCAGTACTACAGAAGGTAAGGAGCTTGAAGCTTCAATCAAATTCTTGGAGTTCCTCACCAGTGATGAAGTCATGTCGATGTGGCTTCCTGCAATTGGCGAACTTCCCGCAAAAAAGGCTCTTGCGCTCAAGGATGAGTTCAAGAACCATCCAACCTATGGGCCGTTCATCAGAGGACTTGACTATGCGCAGGCAACTAAGTTCATTGATGAAAATGCTCAGAGAATGGTTTGGATCAATGCATATGATGAAGTTGTCTTGAACGGAGCTTCTGTTGAGCAGGCTGTTAACAAGGCTGCTCAGGAAGAACAGGCTGTTCTTGATGCATACTATGCAACGAAAAAGTAGCAGGAATATGGTTTTTGGACTTCATCCCTACGGGGGTGAGGTCCCTAAGCCTCTTTTCTGTCCTACGCAGAGAGGTGATTGATGGCAACAATAGCAAAGCATTCTGTGGAACGGACAAAACGAAGATGGGCGTATGTCTTTCTCAGTGTCCCTCTTGTGTTCTATGTCAGTATCCGATTTTACCCAACGCTCTTTGCGTTTTTTCTCGCCTTTACCGATTGGAACATTGTCTCCAAGAATATGAATTTTGTAGGGTTTGAGAACTTTACCAGGTTGTTTTCAGATCCAGTGTTCTGGATTACCCTGCAAAATACGTTCAAGTATGTAGTTTTTGGGCTTCCTATCAGTCTCTTGATTGGATTCATATTAGCCTATCAGATTGACCGGGTGCAGAAGGTCGATGGTCTTTACAAAGCAATGTATTTCATCCCCTATATTACGAGTATGGTTGCCGTTGCCTGGGTATGGAGGTGGTTGTACCAACCGGTTCCAATAGGTATTTTCAACAACATTCTCTCCTCCCTTGGGCTTCCCACCCAATCCTTCCTAACCAGTAAGACACAGGCACTGCCTTCCATACTTGCAACCACGGTGTGGGCTGACCTTGGGTTCCAGATGATCATTTTCCTGGCGGGGATCAAGGCTATCAGCCCCAATTTGTTTGAGGCTGCTCGTATCGATGGTGCAAACAATCGCCAGATACTTTTTCAAATAACAATTCCACAGATCAAGCCAACGATTGTGTTTCTCTGCATTACAGGGACTATTCGCTATTTGAGGATATTTACCCAGGTGATGAACATGACCTATCAGGGAGAGGGGGGACCGCTGAATTCAACGAAACCTTTGGTCCTCTATATTTACGACAGTGCGTTCAAGAGTTTCAAGATGGGATACGCTGCAGCTATGACTGTTATCCTGTTTCTCCTGATTCTCCTGGTGACACTAATACAGATGGTGGTGGCAAGAGATGAGAAATAGTACACGGTTTACTACCATTCTGAGACATGGTTTGTTGTTCTTGTTCGGTCTTGCGATGTTGTTTCCATTCATATGGATGCTTGCAACATCCTTGAAGAGTGGAGCTGAGGTGTACAGCCTCTCCCTGATTCCTGAGAATCCATCGTTTAGAAATTATGTACGATTACTTACCACCGGTGAGTTCCCGTATTGGTTTTTTAATTCTTTGTATGTTGGGATGCTTGTCACGTTGTCAGTTCTGTTCTTTGACTCAATTGTAGGGTTCACTCTCTGCAAATATGAGTTCAAGGGGAAACGGCTGATTTTCCTTTTGATCCTTTCTACCATGATGATACCTACTGAGATGTTGGTCATCCCGTGGTTCATCATGTCTAATAATCTCAATTGGTTGGATACCTATTGGGGGATTTTATTTCCAGGTTTGATGAGTGGATTTGGAACATTTCTCATGAAGTCATTCTTTGAAGGGGTTCCCAATGATCTGTTGGATGCTGGGC
>NZ_JAEKNT010000386.1 GCF_016406725.1 Sphaerochaeta sp. S2
GCCCAGTTCGGCAAGCTGGGTGGTCAGGTAAAGACTCCGCTCAAGATTGGTTGCATCAATGACATCAATGATAAGATCTGGCTGTTCATCAAGAATATATCGCCGTGAAAGTTTTTCTTCCGGGCTGTAAGGGGAGAGCGAATAGATGCCGGGGAGGTCCAAGATAGTATGGCCACCTACCATACCTTCCTTCTTTTCCACAGTGACACCAGGCCAGTTGCCCACATAGGCACTGGTACCCGTCAATGCATTGAACAGGGTTGTCTTCCCAGAGTTGGGATTCCCGATAAGGGCAATGGTTTGCATAGGCTATCTCAGTTCAATCTTGCGTGCTTCTGCTCTTCTCAAGCAGAGATTGTATCCTCGAACGGATACCTCGATGGGGTCTCCCATCGGAGCCAGCTTGACAACCTCGATATCTACACCTTTGGTGAATCCCATATCCATCAGTCGTCGCTTAAGCTGTTTTGGGGCGTGTATTGCTTTTACAGCCCCTCTCTGTCCTACGGTCAATTCGTCCATCGTCATTTGCATCGTATTCATCCTCACCTATAAGTTAGCCATATCAAACATCTGTGTCAAGATATATAATCTACGATGACAAAATTCTGTATGCATGATACTATCTAGGCATGCAGAAGTCAGGGGAAGATTATCTTGAGGCTGTTTTGGCACTCAGTGAACAACACGAAAAGGTTAGGACGACCGATGTCGCCCTCCGTCTTGGTGTCTCAAAGCCGAGCGTAAACCGCGCAATGAAGGTACTCTCTGCCGACGGATATGTGAAGCAGGAGACCTATGGGGATATTCACCTGACGGAAAAGGGGAGACTGAAAGCTTCCCAGGTCTATTTCAGACACAAAACCCTTACCAGTTTCTTCCAGGAAGTATTGGGTGTGGACCCTGTTATCGCAGAGCAGGATGCTTGCTTGATCGAGCACGACATCTCCAGCGAGACGATGGAGAAACTGGCCAATTATCTGCGCTCGGTGAAAAAAGACTTCTCATAGCAGGGGTTGTGTCATTTTTCTTATTTCTCTATCAATCTTGATGTTCCTCTTACCAGCTCCTCAAACCTGTCTCTATAAACGCAAAACCTTTTTCTTGAGGATTTCTCCCATCCATCTACACTGAAAGCAGTAAGACTTGAGGAGGTCACACATGAAAAGATCAATTGCTTTGGCATTGATGGCCGCACTGCTGATTCCATTCTCCTTGTTTGCTCAAGGTGGGAAGGAAGCTGTCGTAGATGAGAATGCACCTGTAACAGTGCAGTACTGGACGCATGAGGATCCAGCTCGTACGGAGTTGGAGAATGAACTGATCACCGCATTCATGGCACAGAACCCGAATATCACGGTAGTAAGAACCACCCAGTCATCTGCAAAGCAGATTGAACTGGTACAGACCGCTTTTGCCGCGAACCAAGGCCCTGACATGTTCAATCTTCCGATTGAAAACCAGTATGCATACATCTCCAACTACCGTGTTGCACCGGTCGATTACCAGGCAGCAGGCTATGCTGACAAGGAAGACCTGTTGGATACCTATGTTGATGGAGTACTGGATACCGTTACCGTCAATGGAGAGGTCTATGGCCTGCCCTTGGAACTTACCAACTGGGCAATCTATGTGAACAAGAAGATCTTCCGCGATGCTGGGCTCAACCCTGAGACCGATTATCCCAAGACTTGGGAAGAGATGGCTGATGTCTCTGAGAAGCTCGTCATTCGTGACGGGGATATCCTCATCCGTCGTGGATTTGACTTCCGCTATCCCTACTATTTGACGTTCTTTGTACCCATGGTTGAACAGCTTGGTGGTGAGCTAATCAGCAGCGATGGCAAGCAGGCCATTGTTGGTGATGAGGCTTGGCTCAAGGCACTTACCTACATGCAGGAGTGGGGTCCATCTGGACGTAATCTTGGTTCCCCCACCTACAAGAATGCCCGTAAATTGTTTGATTTGGATAACAATGATATGGCAATGGCCCACAGCGGTCTTTACCAGCAGGGAAGGATTGCCGAAGACAATCCTGAGTTCTTTGAGAGTGGTGAGTGGATGGTAATCCCATATCCTGTTTTCGAGGATGCCGTTCGTGATGTGGCAGCTTGCTACTATGGTCACTTCTTCATGGTGAATGCGGACAGTGATCCCAATGTACAGAAGGCAGCTTGGAAGTTGGCAGGATTCCTGCTCAGCCATGGAGAGGATTACCTCACCCGTGGTGGAAACATCATCCAGCCTACCAAGGCACTGTTTGCAAGCGATACACTGAAGAACATGCCCTACAGCGATGTGTTCATCAATGACATGGGCCGCTCCCACATGATCTATTACGGAGCAAACTCAGCAGAGATCCAGACCCAGATCCGCTATGCGGTAGAGTCGGTCATGCTTAGTGGTGTCAGTCCTCAAAAGGCCCTGGCAACACTTCGCTCTGCTGTTCAAGAGATTGTTGACGAACAGTAACCAACACTCGGTCCTGCCCCTCACGGCAGGACCGATTCCTTGACCATCAATCTGTAGGAGTACTTCATGGGTTTGAAAAAATACCGAGGCATCGAGAAAAAACAGGCTCGGTGGGGATTCTTCTTCGTGGTTCCCTCCATGCTATTTTTCTCCCTGTTCAGTTTTTATCCGATTATCAACGCCTTTTACACCAGTTTCTTCGATAAGCGTGCGCTGAGCAAGGCTCCACCGGCTTTCCTGGGTTTGGGAAACTACATCAGGCTCTTTGATCCAAGCCGGGCAGCCAGTGAACTTTCGTTTCTCAATAGCCTAAGGGCCACATTGGTCTTTACGGTCGGTACGTTTATCCCCCTCTTGATCATCAGCCTGTTGCTTGCTGTGTTTATCAGCAACCTGGGAAGCAGAAAGGCAAAGAAATTCCTACAGATTGCATATTATACCCCTGCAATCCTATCCAGTGTGGTTGCAGCAACCATCTGGATGATCATCTTTGACCCAAGGGGATTGGGAAACCAGTGGGTCAATGCCCTGATGAATACCCCAGGAGTCGACCACCGTTGGCTTGTGGACCCTGTCATGGAGCAGGTCTCCACCATGGTGATCTACTTCTGGAAATACATAGGCTATTTTGTCATTCTCTTCATCACCGGGTTGGCTTCCATCCCCCCCACCATCTATGAAGCTGCAACCATCGATGGGGCAAGCAAGAACCAGGTGTTCTGGCGTATCACGCTTCCCCTGCTCAAACCTACGGTGGTATTGGTCTCTGTCATGGCAATGTTGCAGTGCCTGAAGACTTTCAGCACCCAGTATATGCTGTACACCAACGGGGCGCCACGTGCCCCGATCAATGTGATCACATTCAATATCTATGTAACCGGTATCCAGCAACAGTACCTTGGCAGGGCAAGCGCGATGAGTGTCGTGCTCTTCGTTCTGATGTTGTTGCTTACCTTGTTGCAATTCAATACAACCAAAAGTGAACAGGTGGAGTACTAGATGAAGCAGATATCCAAGAAAATACACGGCAACAACATCGTCATCTGGCTGATCTTGACTCTGATGCTTTTATTTACCCTGACCCCGATCATCTTCATGATCAGCGCATCCATGATGGAGAGAACCCAGATCATGCGCATGCCGTTCTCATGGATTCCCGAATCCTTCAACAGTGAGAACTTCATCAAGGCAGTTGCTGGAAATGATCAGACATTCATATTTGTCCGGAATCTCTCCAACTCACTCTTCGTGAGTGTTACGGTTGCCATTACCACCGTTCTTATTGCAAGCCTCACCGGCTATGGTTTGGCAAAATTCCGGTTCCGTGGGCGAAATACCATCTTTATCATGATCATGGCCACCATGATGATTCCCTTCGAGGCGATCATGATCCCGCTCTATATGGTTGTCATGATGCTCAGGATCCAGAATACCTATACCGGTTTGATTCTTCCCTTCCTGGTAAGTGCCTTTGGTGTATTCCAGATGCGCCAGTACCTTACCACGTTTCCCACAGAATTCCTTGACGCTGCTCGTGTTGATGGGATGGGGGAGTTCGGGATCTATTGGAGAATTGTGCTTCCCAACTGCATGCCGGTTATCGCAACGCTCTCCATTCTCTCCTTCCGTAGTCAGTGGGATAATCTACTCTGGCCGCTCTTGGTGAGCCAGAGCGAGAAGATGAAGACCATTCCGCAGTACATCAGTTCCTTTGCGCTTGAGCGTAACACTGATGAAGGTGCAATGATGGCTGCAGCCCTGCTTGCATCGATCCCCATGTTTGTACTATTCATGTCCTTGACCAAGTATTTCATTGGTGGTTCGGCAGTCTACGAGTCAAGGAAGGGTTGAGTATGTATGATTTTCTCTATACCGATCTGAAAGAGGGGGAGGCCGAATTTCCGGTACTGGAACCTTTCAGGGACTATGTTGTTGCCATACCCCCGGAGGATTCCTTCTCCCGTTACCTCTTTATAAGCAAATCTGCTGTTGCACGCGAGGCAGCCAGGGCGAAGGGAATGGGAGTGCTCGAGTGGGAAGGTCTTCTTGAAGCACAGCAGATTGAAGCCTTGCTGGCAACTTGCGATCCTGTTCTCAGCAACAAACACACGCTATTCCTCTTTGATATGGGCAATGTGGTGGTGAACAATATCTCAATGCTTGGGAAGATTTCCCGCCTCTTGGGAATCGAGAAACAAGCACTCATTGCTGATTATCTCCATTACGATTTTCCCCTGATGGAAGGCGTGGTCTCTGAAGAGCAGTACTGGCAGCATATCACGCATGTCTTTGGGATACCTGTCCGGGGAAATCCGTTTGCCGATGTGTTCAAGCCAGTGTTCAACGACCCTGTGGTTTCCCTGATTCAATCATTGCGCTCAGAAGGGAAGCGGGTAGTATGTGCAAGCAATACCATCCTGAGTCATTGGGAGATACTTGAGGATATGGGTGCGCTTGCATTGTTCGACAAAGCCTATGCCTCCCATGAGATGGGTTTGAGCAAGCCATCGCTTCAGTTCTATACAAGCATACTTGAAGCAGAAGGAGTCTCTGCAGAGCAGGCCCTCTTCATTGACGACAGGAAGGATAACATACAAAGCAGCAGGAGCCTTGGCATTGCAAGCCTCCTCTATGCAGACCTCCCATCCGGAACAAAGGATGAAAGGCTTTCCAGAGTCTTTAGAGGGTATCTACCTCGTCCCTGAACTGGGTTGGGGTCTTGCCGATAAAGCGTTTGAATATCTTTGCAAAGTAGCCTGGGGTGGGGAATCCACAATTGGTGGCAATTTCGCTGATATTCAACTTGGGGTCCCTCATCATGATGGCCGACTGGTTTATCCTGTATGCATTGAGGTACTGCAGGAAGTTTAGTCCGGTGACCTCCTTGAAGAGACGACTGAGATGACTCTCTGAGAGATCGAGGTAGGCTGCTGCCTCCTGAAGTCCTACTGGTTCTGAGTAGGTCTCTGCAATATAGGCGATGGTTGCGTTGATTACGTGGTTTCCAGCTTGCTTGGGAAGGGGGATGAGTTCACTCTTCGAGTGTTCCTTTTTCTTCAGGTCTTCATATTCACGATCCTCTTCCTGTAATTTTCTCACCAAGGAGGCGAGTGTCTCCTCAAGCTCCTCATCATCGATTGGCTTAAGCAGATAGTCGAATACCCCAAGGCGGATAGCACTCTTCATATAGGAAAAGTCAGCATGTCCGGTCAGGATGATGGCATGGTTTACAGGACAGTTGCTGAGCATGGTAAGTCCATCCTGGGCAGGGAGGCGGATGTCGGTGATGACGATATCGGGCTCCTTTTCCTTGATCAGGTTCTCTCCGCTCAGTCCGTCAGAGGCGGTGCCTACCAATTCCAGACCGAGGAGGTCCCATCGAATCGAGGAGACAATCTCCTCACGGACGATCTGCTCATCTTCTACGAACACGACACTGTAACTCATTGCATCTCTTCCTTTATTGCTTCTTCGTCCGGGAAGGAGATAGTCGCCCAAGTCCCTTCACCCTCTTTTGATTTCAGGGAGAAGTGCAGCTTCCTTCCATATTTGAGAAATAATCTTCTATATACATTGTATACACCAACGTGTGGCGAGTTGGCAAGTTCGTCAAGGTTGTCAGGCAAGCGATCAGGAGGAAATCCGACTCCATCATCCCCAACTGTGATGGAAATCCTCTCTCCTGCTCTTTCCACACGGACACTGAGATTCCAGCTTCCCACCTTCGGTTCCAATCCATGGATGATTGCATTCTCAACCAAGGGCTGGATGATGAGCTTTGGGGTTTTTATATGCTTGCAGCTGGGGTCCAGATATACTTCGGTAGTCAACTTGTCGGCAAATCGTAGCTTCTGAATGGTGAGATAGGATTCGATCAGGGCCATACTCTGTTCAAGGGTTGCCTCACTCTCCCTGTTGTCGATTGATGAACGGAGCAGTTTCCCCAGCTTAACGGTAATGGTGTAGATATCTTCCTCTCCATGAAGACGGGCGAGTGCCTTGATCGTATTGAGGGTATTGAAGAGGAAATGGGGATTCATCTGGCTCTCAAGAGCTTTTCTTTCAGCTTCACTCAGTTTAGCCTGCTCTTCACGGGTTAGATCAAGGAGGCTGATGATCTGTTTGATCATGACATTGAATGAGTGTTCCAGCTGGCTGAATTCGCTTATCGCGCTGCTGACCTCGCGGCTTTCCAACTTCCCCTGTTCTACCTCCCTCATCCGCTTGGCGAGATTCTTGATTGGGCGTGCAATCGAACGTGAGAAAAGGTAGGAGAGACCCAAAGCTAGTACTACCCCGATTATCATGGTGGTACTGAATGCTGAAAGCCAGTTTTCCATGCTTTGGAAGAAGGGTGCGCTGCTGAGTGAGCCTACCAGATGGAGGCCGGTTCCCCTAATCGGTGAGATGGCGATGATGGAGGTATCAGAGGGAAGTGAGCGGGGAGTGTAATTGCCATCAAGGGTATTGAGGGCCGGAAAACGGTCGAAGGATCCAAACCGCTCAGGATGAACAAGGCTGGTAGCGTAAAAGGACTTGGTGTCGACCAACAGCATGTCAGTGAGGACATGGTCGCTGTTTACCTGGGGAGAGAGTGCATCTGCGTACATGTCCACCACAAGGTAGCCAAGGTTTGTCCCCTCCTGGTCATAGACACGGCGAAGTATGGAAGCAACAACCTGTCTTCCGTTTTCTGCTATCCTATGGCTCTGGATGCTGATCAGACTTGCAGTAGGGGAGACCTGGCTGTTCTGGTTGATGATGGATGCCATGTCCCAGTCATTGCCGTGGTAGCGTAGGTCGTCCACCTCGGGAAATACATGGGTGGAGACCCTGACCTTCCCGCTGTTGCTGACAAGGTTTGCGCTGGCAAGGTAGATATCTCCATGCATAACGGTAAACAGGAGTTCATACAGCTTACGGCTTTGTGATGATTCTGCCTCAAGGCTATCAGCCTTGAGTATCTCGACAACCAAGGGGTTGGTGGAGAGTTGGTATGCTTTATGTCGGTAGGATTCAAGGGCCTGGGCAACGGTACTGGCATCACCAGTGGTCATATTCATTGCCTGTCTCATCAGATACCGTTCTTGATTCGTATTCCCTGCAAGTGCATAATAGGCAGAGAACAGTCCCAACGGGACTATGAGGACGATAAGGAAGTAAAGAAAGAGCAGTGTGAATAGGTTTGGCTTGTGCTGATTGCCCCAGTTGAATTTCATGGAAGCAGTGTATCGGCAATCAGAAGGGGAAGCAATATTGCAAAGTGAAACGAATTTTTATTGCATAAACATACTGTTTTATGAATAGCAGGGTTGACAAGCATCGTCAAAGAGCGATACAAACAAGAAACAGCATACTAGGCTGTTCTTGAGGAGAGTACCTTGAACGCGTTCACTATGCAGGTGCAGCAGCACCGCCCATTTGCAAGGAATCGGAAGACGCAGGGCTATACAAGTTCCTGTAGTTCTATGTGTGACACCACTTCTTTTTCTGTCCCTTCCTTGCTTCTAGTTCTAGCGCGTCTCATTCTAAACCTCCTCCCCCTTCTTTCCCTCATTTCCCTTCTTATTGTAGTAAGCCTAATTATTCTCTGACCACGGCTGCAATCGCTGGTTGCATGGACCGTGGATGGAAGCCCCCGAAGTACCGGGGAGCAATCGCTTATACCCAAATATCAAATGAAGGAGTGAAATCTTAGATGAATACCAAAGAAAAACGTTACACACTGGCAATTCTGGTTAATAACCATCCTGGTGTACTCATGCGTGTTGTATCGCTGTTCAGTCGCAGAGGCTACAACATTGACAGCCTCTCGGTTGGTGAGACCGAAAATGAGGAATTCAGCCGAATCACCATTGTGGTCAGCGGAGACCGGCCGGTTGTTGAACAGATCAAGAAACAGGTCGGCAAGCTGTATGATGTGAAGCGGGTCTATGAGATGGCAGGGGAGAAAAGCCTTCAGCGTGAGCTGGTGATGGTCAAGGTCTCCACCAGGCATGATGACCGCTCCCAGGTCATTGAGCTCGCAGAGATTTTCAAGGCAAAGATCAATGATGTAACCACTTCTACCATAACCCTCGAGATGACCGGAAGTCTGGACAAGATTCAGTCATTCCTGGATTTGATGGCCCCATTTGGGATTGTGGAGATGGCCAGGACCGGTATTACCGCCCTGGAGAGGGGAGCAAGGGCGCTGAGCTCGATCAGTTTCAGCGAGGATGAAGAATAAGCATACTAACGCGCCAAACGGTGCGAACCATAACGGAGGATAGGAAGTAATGAGCACAATGTACTATGATTCACAGGCAGATCTCTCAGTTCTAGATGGCAAAAAAGTTGCCATCATCGGATATGGCAGCCAAGGCCATGCACACGCATTGAACCTGCACGAGAGTGGGGTGGATGTTGTCGTAGGTCTCTACAAAGGTTCAAAGAGCTGGAAGATTGCTGAAGAAGCAGGCTTGCAGGTTGCAACCGCTGAGGAAGCAAGTGCCATGGCTCAGGTCATCATGATGTTGCTGCCGGATGAGAGACAGGCAAAGATCTACCATGACAGCATCGAGAAAAATCTGACCGCGGGTAAATACCTCGCATTCGCACATGGATTCAACATCCACTTCGGCCAGATTGCACCTCCATCTGACGTGAACGTTATCATGATCGCACCCAAGGGTCCTGGACACACGGTCCGCACCCAGTTCCAGGAAGGCAAGGGTGTTCCTTCCCTGATTGCAATCAATCAGGATCCCAGCGGCGATTCCAAGGATGTAGCACTTGCTTATGCAAAGGGTCTTGGTGCAGGTCGTGCAGGTATCTTTGAAACCACATTCAAGGAAGAGACAGAGACCGACCTCTTTGGTGAGCAGGCTGTGCTTTGTGGTGGTGTAACCGCCTTGATCAAGGCTGGATTCGACACCTTGGTGGAAGCAGGCTATCAGCCTGAGATGGCATATTTCGAATGTTGCCATGAGATGAAGCTGATCGTTGACTTGATCAACCAGGGAGGACTTTCCTACATGCGCTACTCAATCAGTGATACCGCTGAGTACGGGGATTACACAACCGGTCCAAAGATCATCACCGACGAGACCAAGAAATCCATGAAGCAGGTCCTTACAGACATCCAGGAAGGGACATTTGCCCGCAACTGGCTGCTTGAGAACCAGGTTGGCCGACCCTACTTCAATGCAAAGAAGCGCATTGAAAAGGAAAGTCTGTTGGAGAAGACAGGTGAAAAGCTTCGCTCACTGATGAGCTGGCTGAAAAAGTAACAAACCAAAACTCTTAATATTACCGGGAAGGACACTATGGGAAAGGACAGAATCTATATCTTTGATACCACACTGAGAGACGGCGAGCAGGCTCCTGGATACAGCATGAACCTGGACGAGAAAATTCGCATGGCCCTACAGCTAGAGGCCCTCGGTGTGGATATCCTAGAAGCCGGGTTTGCCATAGCGTCTCCCGGTGACTTTGCCAGCGTCCAGGCTATCAGCAAAGAGGTAAAGGACGTCACTGTTGCCTCTCTCTCAAGAGCCTTGGAGAGGGACATTGAGGTAGCCTGGGAAGCGGTGAAACATGCAAGAAGGCCCAGGATACACACCTTCCTCGCAACCAGCGACCTCCATCTGGAGTTCAAGCTGAAGATGAGCCGCGAGGATGCCCTGAGGCGTTCCGCCGCCATGGTGAAGTTTGCTCGTAACCTTACCGATAATGTTGAGTTTTCCTTGGAAGATGCAACAAGGACCGATCTTGACTACATGTGCAAGGTTGTTGAGGAAGTGATCAAGGCAGGGGCAAGTGTCGTGAATCTGCCGGATACCGTCGGGTATGCAACCCCTGATGACATGACCAGGATGGTTTCAACCGTCATGAACAAGGTTCCCAATGTGGACAAGGCCATCCTTGCAGTCCACTGTCACAATGATCTGGGCCTTGCTGTCGCCAATAGCCTTGCTGGATTGAAAGCTGGAGCACGCCAGGCAGAGTGTACCGTCTGCGGTATCGGCGAGAGAGCTGGCAATGCAGCTGTTGAAGAGTTGGTGATGGCCATCAGGACAAGAAATGATGATTACCCATTCTCCTACCAGGTACGCACTGAGGAAATATCGCGTTCAAGTCGTCTGCTCTCCCAGATCACCGGTGTCAAACCGAACCCTTCCAAGGCAATCGTAGGTGCAAATGCCTTTGCCCATGAGAGTGGCATCCACCAGCATGGCATGATGGCAAACAGCCTTACCTATGAGATCATGACCCCAGAGAGTGTAGGAGTGATGACTACCAGTCTTGTGCTGGGTAAGCACAGCGGGCAACACGCCTTCGAGAAACGCCTCGTTGATCTTGGCTATGCTTTGGGAAAAGAGGAAGTAAAGACACTCTTCTCAGAATTCAAGAATCTTGCAGACCGAAAGAAAACCATCACCGATCGCGATCTTATCGCCCTGGTGGAGACTTCCAGCCAGAGTAGCCCGGTAATCTGGGAGCTGGAGCGTTTTGTGGTCAACAGTGGCAACCTGATGACCAGTACTGCCTGTGTAACCCTGCGAAAAGGGGAGAAGACCTACCAGGAGGTTGCACTCGGTACCGGTCCAGTCTATGCAGCACTCAGGGCAGTGGAGAAGATTATCCGTCATCCCTTCAGTCTGGAGGATTATAGCCTGCAGGCAGTCACTGAGCACCGGGATGCACTTGGAGAAGTCCATGTAAAGATCACCGATGGACATGGTATGTACCGTGGACGTGGTGTAAGCACCGACGTTATCGAAGCTTCGATTCTCAGCTGTCTTGCTGCAGTGAACCGTATGCTTGATGAAGCATCCTCGATCTCGGGTGGGGGGTCACTCAAACCCACCACTTCACCAAGTTTTGAGAACGACATGTTGCGTTCCCATTCAGATAAGGAGAAAGACCGAGGTGATGCATAAGATAGATTTATTTGACTCAACCCTCCGTGATGGGAGCCAGGGTGAAGGGATCAGCTTCTCGGTGGAAGATAAGCTGAAGATTGTGAAGGCCTTGGATTTACTGGGAGTTGCCTACATTGAGGCAGGCAATCCTGGATCGAATCCCAAGGACCTGGAATTCTTCCACCGCGCTGAGCAGCTCTCCCTCTCCCATGCAACCTTGGTCGCCTTTGGTTCCACACGGAGAAAGAACAGTACGGCGGCTGACGATCCCAATCTGAAAAACCTTGCCAGCGTAAAAACCAAGGTGGTATCCATCTTCGGAAAGAGTTGGAAGCTCCATGTCACTGATGTGATTCGCACCACGCCTGAAGAGAACCTTGCGATGATCCGTGACAGCATACAGTTTATTACTGAGAGCGGAAGTGAAGTGTTCTTTGACGCTGAACACTACTTTGATGGATATCTTGATGACAGCGAGTATGCAAAGGCAACCTTGCAGGCTGCCCTGGATGGGGGAGCCTCCACACTGGTGCTCTGTGAAACCCGTGGTGGCATGATACCCAGTGAAGTTGCGCGTATCACCTCTGAGACAGCAGAAGCTTTTCCTGGAATTCCTATTGGAATCCATGCTCACGATGATATTGGCTGTGGCGTTGCCAGTTCCATAGCTGCAGTTGAATCTGGTGCCATACAGGTGCAGGGAACCTTGCTTGGGTTTGGCGAGCGATGCGGAAATGCAAACCTTGCAACTGTGGCAGGAATTCTCGGGACTAAGCTTGGTGTGGATTGTCTCTGTGGAGAGAGTCTTGAACAGCTGACGGCAACCAGCCGGCAGGTTTCTGAGATCGCAAATGTCCGCATTGTTGGCGGAGCTCCTTTCATCGGAAAGAGTGCCTTTGCCCATAAGGGTGGCATGCATATCGATGGGGTGCAGAAGAATCCTCACTCCTTCGAGCATATCGATCCTTTGCAGGTGGGCAATGAACGCAGGCTCCTTATGAGTGAAGTAGCTGGAAGGGCCTTGATGCTTAAGCGAATCGCCAGGGTGATTCCTGATCTGGATAAGGACGATCCGGTTACGGTGAGTTTGATGGATGAGCTCAAGCAACTTGAGGCAGAGGGTTATCAGTTTGAAGGAGCAGAAAGCAGCTTTGATTTGGTGATCAGACGACACTTGAAGATGTATAAGCCCTATTTCTCACTGGCGCACTACCAGACCATCGGCAGCAGCCCCTATGCGGACCCACTCAGCGACGCAACCCATGCCGCGGTTGTAAAGGTAAAGGTTGGGGGTGAGAGTGCCATCACTGCCGCAGAGGGTGAAGGCCCGGTCAATGCCCTGGACCAAGCACTGAGAAAGGTTCTTGAACAGTTCTATCCTACCCTCAAGCGGGTACACCTGACCGACTACAAGGTACGGGTCTTGGACTCGGCAGGGGCAACGGCCAGTAAGGTTAGGGTTCTCATTGAGTCCACCGATGGTAACGAAAGTTGGACCACCATTGGAGTCAGCAGGGACATCATCGAGGCCAGTTGGTTTGCCTTGAGTGATAGTATCGAGTATAAATTAATTGCCGAGGGAATTGAGCCCTCGGTTGAATGAAGGAAGGAGACACCCCATGGGTATGACAATGACACAGAAAATCCTGGCCCACCACGCCAAGCTGGAGAGCGTACGCGCTGGACAGTTGATCATGGCGGACCTGGATATGGTACTGGGCAACGACATTACGGCTCCAGTTGCCATCAACGAATTTGGAAAATTCGGCAAGGAGACGGTATTTGACAAGGATAAGGTTGCCCTTGTCCCAGACCATTTCTCCCCGAACAAGGATATCAAGGCAGCAGAGCAGTGCAAGGCACTACGTTGTTTCGCACACGACCATGAGATCACCAACTATTTTGATGTAGGCCAGATGGGTATTGAGCATGCCTTGCTTCCAGAGAAAGGATTGGTCGGGGCAGGAGATTTGGTCATCGGTGCGGATAGTCATACCTGTACCTATGGTGCCTTGGGCGCTTTCTCCACTGGTGTTGGTTCAACTGACATGGCTTGCGGTATGGCTACCGGCCAAGCTTGGTTCAAGGTGCCGACCGCCATCAAGTTCAATCTTACCGGTTCATTTGGACCTCATGTGAGTGGAAAGGACCTGATCCTCCACATCATTGGGATGATCGGGGTGGATGGTGCACTCTACCAGAGTATGGAGTTCAGTGGGGAAGGGGTGAAGAACCTCACCATCGACGACCGTTTCACCATCGCAAACATGGCCATCGAGGCCGGTGCCAAGAACGGAATCTTCCCAGTGGATGAGGTAACCTTGGAGTACTTGAAAGAGCACTGTCCGAAGGAACCTGTCATCTACGAAGCAGATAGTGATGCTGAGTATGAGAGGGTGATCAACATCAACCTCGGCACAGTAAAGAGCACGGTAAGCTTCCCCCACCTCCCGTCCAACACCAGGACCATCGATGAAGTCGGTGAGGTGAGAATTGACCAGGTTGTCATTGGAAGCTGCACCAACGGCCACATCAGTGACCTGAGACAGGCAGCAGCCATACTCAAGGGCAAAAAGATCGCGAAGCATGTCCGTACCCTGATCTTCCCTGCAACACAGGAGATCTGGAAGCAGGCAATGCATGAAGGCCTCTTTGATATCTTCATCGACAGCGGTTGTGCTGTCTCCACCCCCACCTGTGGTCCCTGTCTTGGCGGACATATGGGAATCCTCGCAGAAGGTGAGCGGGCGGTGAGTACCACCAACCGTAACTTTGTGGGAAGAATGGGTCATGTGAAGAGTGAAGTCTATCTTGCCAGTCCGGCAGTTGCCGCTGCAAGTGCGATCGCAGGATATATCGCCGATCCTGCAAAGGTTATGGAGGAGTAAGATGCAAGCCAAAGGAACGGTTTTTAGATATGGGGACAACGTCGATACCGATGTAATCATCCCAGCGAGGTATCTCAATACCTCCAATCACAAGGAGTTGGCCTCCCACTGCATGGAGGATATCGACCAGGATTTCATCAAACAGGTGAAAGAGGGAGATATCATGGTAGCTGACAAGAATTTTGGTTGCGGTTCAAGCCGTGAGCATGCTCCCATCGCCATCAAGGAAAGTGGGATCAGCTGTGTAATCGCAAGAACATTCGCAAGAATCTTCTACCGCAACGCAATCAATATCGGGCTCCCCATCCTTGAATGCCCTGAGGCCTGTGACGGGATCAAGGCCGGTGATGTGGTCAGTGTCGATTTCAACACTGGTACCATCACCAATGAGAGCACAGGAGATGTGTTCCATAGTGAGCCATTTCCTCCCTTTATGCAGGACCTGATCGCAAGCGGAGGGCTTGCCGGTTATATCGCAAACGGGGGAGGCAAGGCATGAAGAAGCATATTGCACTGGTTCCCGGCGATGGAATCGGACCAGATATCGTAAGAGAGGGCGTAAAAGTCCTTGGGGCGGTTGCCAAGAAATTCTCCCATGAGTTCACTACCAGCAGCTATGATGCAGGTGGTGTGGCCCTCGACAAGGTAGGTATTCCCCTCCCTGATGCCACCCTTGAGGGGTGCAAACAGAGTGACGGGGTGCTCCTTGGGGCAGTTGGTGGACCGAAGTGGGATACCCTTCCTTCCCACCTCAGACCAGAGAAGGCCCTGCTTGGCTTGCGTGGCGGCATGGGGTTGTTCTGCAACCTGCGTCCTGCAATTCTTTACAAGCAACTCGCTGATGCCTGCCCACTGAAGAGCGAAATCATTGGTGAAGGACTGGATATCATGGTGGTGCGTGAACTCACAGGCGGTATCTACTTCGGCGAGCGCGGTCGCAGTGATGACCGTGCCTATGATACCATGGCCTATACAGTAGTGGAGATTGAGCGGATCGTACGAAAGGGTTTTGAGATTGCCCAGAAGCGTTCAAAGCGCCTATGCAGTGTAGACAAGGCAAATATCCTCAATTCCAGCCAGCTCTGGAGAGAGGTGGTACAAAGAATACAAAGTGAGTACCCCGATGTGGAAGTAAGCCACATGTATGTCGATAATGCAGCCATGCAGCTGGTGCGTAACCCACGCCAGTTCGATGTAATTGTAACCTCGAACATGTTTGGGGATATTCTCAGTGATGAGGCAAGCCAAATCACCGGTTCCATCGGGATGCTCCCATCAGCCTCCTTGGCCGAGGATGGGTTTGGCATGTACGAGCCGATACACGGCAGTGCACCAGATATTGCAGGTAAGGACCTGGCCAACCCGATCGCTACCATACTCTCGGTTGCCATGATGTTGCGCTACAGCTTTTCCCTCTCTGAAGAGGCTGATGCAATCGAGAAGGCAGTCAGCACGGTGTTGGATGAAGGGTACCGCACAGCAGATATATACACCGACGGCATGAAAAAGGTCGGTACGAGTGAAATGGGCGACTTGATAGCCCATGCCCTGTAAAGGGAGGAGGATACTATGGACGAAAGCAAGAGACGTTCAGCACAGATGACTGAGGGAGCCGATAGGTCCCCCCACCGGTCACTGATGAAGGCATTGGGATGGACAGATCGTGAAATCCACATGCCGATCATTGGTATCGTGAATGGGGCCAATGAGATCATCCCAGGACATATTCACCTTGATAGAATTGTCAACGCTGTAAAGAGCGGGGTACGCCAAGCAGGGGGAAACCCTGTCTCATTCCCTGTCATTGGGGTATGTGATGGTATTGCAATGGGTCATACAGGGATGAAATACTCTCTGGCAAGCCGTGAGGTTATCGCTGATTCCATCGAGATCATGGCAACAGCCCATCCCTTTGATGCTCTGGTTTTCGTCCCCAACTGTGACAAGATTGTCCCTGGAATGTTGATGGCAGCCGCCAGGATCAACATCCCTTCCATTTTTGTCTCCGGTGGACCGATGCTTGCCGGTAAGATTCCCGGCGACAGCTCCTGTGGGACGAGCCTTTCGGTCATGTTTGAAAAAGTGGGAAGCCTTGCCGCTGGATTGATCAGTGAGGAAGAGTTGCTCTCCTATGAGAACAATGCCTGTCCGACCTGTGGTTCTTGCAGTGGTATGTTCACCGCAAACAGCATGAACTGCCTTACCGAGGCCATTGGTATGGGCCTGCCAGGCAATGGAACCGTACCAGCTGTCTACAGCGCACGGGACAGGCTTGCCAAGGAAGCAGGATACCAGATCATGGAATTGTTGAAAAAGAACATCCGTCCCCTGGATATCATGACCAAGGAAGCGTTTGCCAATGCTATGGCCGTTGATATGGCCTTGGGTTGCAGTACCAATACCATGCTCCATCTGCCGGCAATAGCCCATGAGGCTGGTGTTGACCTGGATATTTTCATGGCGAATGATATTGCCGCCAAAGTACCCAATCTTTGCCATCTTGCTCCTGCCGGCCCTGACCATATCGAGGACCTCTATGAGGCTGGTGGTGTACTTGCAGTGATGCGAGAACTGGGAGAGGCCGGACTGCTCAATGCAAACCTGCCAACGGTGAGTGCGAAGACGATCGGGGAACTCTATCGCGCAGCACCCATCTACAACCATGAGGTTATCCGTCCCATCGACAACCCGTTCAGCAAGACCGGGGGAATCGCCGTACTCAGGGGAAACCTTGCTCCAGATGGGGCTGTGGTGAAGCGGAGCGCTGTTGATGAGAAAATGTTGGTGCACAAAGGACCAGCGAGAGTATTCGAGAGTGAGGAAGATACCATCAAGGCGATCTTTGCTGGAGTAATCAAGGCAGGGGACGTCGTTGTCATCCGCTATGAGGGACCGAAGGGAGGTCCTGGCATGCGTGAGATGCTTAGTCCCACCAGTGCAATTGCCGGTATGAACCTGGACAAGGATGTTGCCTTGATCACCGATGGCCGCTTCAGTGGCGCCACCCGGGGAGCTTCCATCGGACATGTCAGCCCAGAGGCTGCTGAGGGTGGTCCAATCTCCCTCGTCCAGGAAGGGGACACGATCAGCATTGATATACCAAAGGGTGAGCTCAGTTTGTTGGTCGATGAGAAGACGCTTCTTGAGCGGAAGAAGCAATGGGTCTGCAAGGAGCCGCCTATTACCACCGGATATTTGGCCCGCTATGCCAAGCAGGTAACCAGTGCTTCCACCGGAGCTGTCTTCAAGAAATGATACACAAAGAGGAGAATCTACCATGCAGATGACTGGAGCACAAATAATCATAGAATGTCTGATAGAACAGGGCGTGGATACCGTCTTTGGTTTCCCTGGTGGGGCAGTATTGCCTCTCTATGATGCCCTGTACCAGAATCAGAGCAGAATCCGCCATATCCTGACCAGCCATGAGCAGGGTGCCAGCCACGCTGCTGACGGGTATGCCCGAAGTACCGGAAAGGTAGGCGTATGTATGGCAACCAGTGGACCGGGAGCCACAAACCTCGTTACCGGTATTGCCACAGCCTACATGGATAGTGTTCCCATGGTTGCCTTCACCGGAAATGTAACCGTTCCCCTTCTGGGAAAGGACAGTTTCCAGGAAGTGGATATAACCGGCATTACCATGCCGATCACCAAGCACAACTTTATTGTAAAGGATGTAGCTGACTTGGCTGAGACGATACGTACTGCCTTCAAGATTGCTCAGGAGGGCAGACCTGGTCCTGTCCTGATCGACGTTCCGAAGGATGTGACGGTCTATACCGCAGATTTCTCACCCCAACCGATTGAGGCCTTGCAACCCCGTACCGAACGATTGAGTGAGAAGAGCATGGAACAGGCTTTACAGCTGATCAAGCAAGCCCAGAGACCGATGTGCTATATCGGTGGTGGTGTTATCAGGGCCAAGGCGAGTGAAGAGCTCTCCCAGTTCCTGGAAAATATCGACAGTCCTGCTTGTACCTCGCTGATGGGTGTTGGGGCTGTAAGCTCCTTCAGTCCTCGTTTTACCGGTTTGGTCGGTATGCATGGGACGAAAGTCTCAAACATGAGTGTTTCATCCTGCGATCTTCTGGTGGTAATCGGTGCGCGCTTCAGTGACCGGGTTGTCAGCAAAGCCAGTGCATTTGCGAAGAATGCCAAGATTATCCACATCGATGTGGACCCGGCTGAAATTGACAAGAATATCAAGACCTACTGTCACTTGATCGGGGAC
>NZ_JAEKNT010000387.1 GCF_016406725.1 Sphaerochaeta sp. S2
AGAATGAGATCGAGGTCCTCATCTCTTATCTGTTCATTGGAAAAACTTCGCACGCTTCTACGTGAGAGGATATGGTCAGTGATTGTATTCATGGTAAGCCTCCTTCTGTCTATGGTACCTCTTCCCAGAATACCTTCCAATCCTGAGTTCCGCAGCAAAAACATAAAGAATGGCTACCAACTGATTATCCTAAAGGCAATTAATAGGCAATCATATAGCCATAATATCTCATCAATTGTAGTACATCATCAGATATCTTTTGTTTTATTGTTCATTGAGCGCAATTCTTGCTTTGTGTAGAACACTTTCCATAGGTCGAGTCCCGTAGCCAAGCCGATCTCTCTTAAGTAAGGAGAGGAACAGTAGTTCTTGTAAATATTGCCTTGTACTTCTCCCACCTTTGCGGCTTGCAGGGTTTCTATGATTTTTACATGGGACATCTTCTTGTTCATTTTCTTCAGTTCCAGGATCCGAATGATGAGCAAGGCAATGAAGCAGGTGAGGAAGTGGGCTTGTATGCTTTCACGCTTTCTTACGAACACCGGCCTTGCCTGTAGATGACTTTTGGTAATCTTGAAGGATTCCTCAATCTTCCAGAGGCCGCGGTACATCTCAACAATGTCCTGGTCGGTTACGACCCTGTTGAGTTCAAAAAGGCAATCATAGTTCCTGAACCGCGCTGTTCCCTTCCACGGCTTCTCATGCTCACTTGTCCCGACAACGTTGGTCTCTATGAGGTAATACCCGTCAAAGCGTTCATCTTGTGCAATCTTCTCTTCGTCCAGGTAGCGCACATGTTTTGCTTTCTCAAACAGTTCGCCCGTCTCGGGATCATACGCCTGCTTGGCAAAATACTTGTTTGCCCCATGCCCGTTGTAAATGGTACCTGTCTGTTGCGCTTTCCTTATTGCATTACAGCGATTGATCCGGGCACGCACCTGGTATTTCCGACTGAAGAAGACGATCTGGCGCTTGTTGACCGTAACCTTCACCTTCCTGGACCCATCCCCAACCCAGCTGCTCTTCTTTGCAGGGACAATGCGGGACTTTATCTTGAAGACCACGACCTCCTGCTGCATATCCTGTGGGCCTTCATAAGGCCCAAGGCTGTCGGTGTAATCCATGAGCCGCTCTTCCTCGTGAAGGGCGCTGCACCTCATATATGCAGTGGTGGTCCTGTAGCCTTCCTCGTCAAGAATGAACCGCTCAGTCTCCTCATCTTGTTTAAGCGCACTGTCGCTGATGATGTATCCTTGTTTCTGCGCAAGGATGTTGGCTACGTTGGTCCCACTCATGATTCCCTTGTCCCCAACGTAAATCATCTTGTCCAGACCCATCCGTTCCTGCGTGCGCCTGATCATCGGCAGGAAGGTTTTCACATCATTGTTGTTGCCGGGGAAAAGCCCGAAGTCTACCGGCAAGCCCTCAGTGTCCATGAACAGCCCGAGCTGGACGATTGGTTCAGGGCGATGTTCCTTGGATGGGCCGTTCTTGCGCAACCCCTCGGAAACAACGACGCCATCCTCATCGAGGATGTCTGCATCCTTGTTGTCGATTTCCCAGAAGTAATTGGTCACATCATAAAACATCAGCGATGTGTCTCGCTTGTACAGCCTCTTCACCTTCTGGTTCAGATGGACAAGCAGGTCATCGCTGTACTGGCAAAAGAACCCCAATGAACGGTATACATCGTCATCACTGAACCTGCTGTTCCCAAGCAGCAACCTTGATCTCTGTGTCCAGGTTGAGAACTTTGAACCAGGGAAAAGAATCCTGCCAAACACCAAGAGACGAAAGATGCTTTCCACATTTGCCCCAACCGGCCAATGCCTCCGTCTGTTCTTAACAAACTGGTCTATCTCAAGCTCATGATAGATGACGGACAACGGCAGATGCCCCAGTGACACCAAATCATCAACAACGGCCTCTTCACCCCCCGTTGCCCCCAGGGGGAAGTGTTCCTCCAGGTTGATGCTCAAACTGATTCGCCTCTCTTCCAGTTCCTTGGTCCTGAGCTTCTTGGCTTCAGCCCTGAAGTGCTCGATAGGATCGTCATAGAATTCCTTGAGGTCTGCCTCGTAGCCAAGGAACTTCACTTTTTCCTTTGTTGGGTTCTTTTTTCCCTTCTTGCGGACGCTGCGCATGTAATACAGGGCGTTGCCCTTTTTGTTGGTGAAGACTTTTAGTTCCATATGACCTCCAGGATCCTACAAATATACTACATTACACTACATTATAAAGTCAATGAAAAAGTATAAAAAAATGACGCAATTTCTTGTCTCTAAAAAATTACGCCACGTTGTCTTCTTTTACTTGCTGCGGAACCATGGTGATCATACCAGTCATCATGTCGAGGAAGAGATACAGTGCCTGATTCATAGCCGCATTATATCGGTTTCTGCCTTGTAACGCCAGAGCTTCCTCCTCTACAATGAGCTCATGTCAATCAAAGCAATCGACTTCAGCCGGCAAGCTGTGTATGAAACCCAGTTGCTTGCAAAGGCAATGCCCCCAAACAGTCTCGGGAGACTCGCCTCCCTTGCGCTCAAGCTGGCACTTATCAAGGAGGGCCCGCTTGATTCCCTTTCTCTCTTGCTGTTTGCAGGTGACCATGGGGTGGTGGAAGAGGGGGTGACCCACAGTCCTCAACAGATCACCTACCAGCAGTGCTGCAATTTTGCCTCCGGTGGTGGTGCTTGCAGCCTCTTCGCCTCCTTGAACCATGCAACGCTATCAGTGATTGATGTTGGGGTGAACCATTCATTTTCTGAACATGAAGCTGTAGTCGATTGCAAAATCGGTTATGGGACAAGAAATTTCTTGCAAGGTCCTGCAATGGGACGTGAGCAATGCCTTCAGGCAATGGAAGCAGGGAGAAACAGGGTTAGGGTAGCAATAGAGACAGGTGCCCATGCCATTGCATTTGGTGAGATGGGGGTGGGGAATACCACCAGTGCCTCGGCTGTGGCCGCTGCCCTCACCAATCTTCCAGTATCAGCAATCACAGGGAAAGGATCTGGTCTCAGTGACGCCGAACTAGAACACAAGATTTCAGTCATTGAACAAGCCTTGGTCCTGCATCCCGAGAGAGATCCACTTACGGTACTCTGTAATCTTGGAGGGTATGAAATAGCTGCCATCTGTGGTGGAATGCTGGAAGCTGCGGAGGCCTCATTGCCCATTCTTCTTGATGGGTTTGTCGTAACCAGTGCTGCCTTGGTAGCGAATGCCATGGACGAGTACTTTCATAAGTATCTCATTCCCTGCCATCAGTCAGGAATGCAGGGGCATAGAAGAATGCTGGAATCTCTTGGTTGTGGCCAGCCTCTCTTGGACCTACAGATGCAACTCGGGGAGGGGACCGGCGCATTGGCGGCCTGGCCCTTGGTACGTCTGGCAAGTCATTTGCTTACCGATATGACCAGCTTCTCTGATGCGCAGGTAACTGATAGCACGAAGCTGTTACAGTCAATGGGGTTGGTATGAAGCATATGCGAATTGGAACAACAAGTTACATCATCCCAGATGATATCCTGCCAAATGTACGGTATCTTGCCGACAAGGTGGATGATATTGAACTGGTACTCTTTGAAAGTGAAGAAATGAGCAATCTACCTGATGAGAAAACCATCAGGGAACTTGCCCGATTGGGTGAATCACACGGTTTAAGCTACACCGTGCATTTCCCCTTGGATATCTATCCCGGTTCAGCCGATCTGGATGAGCGGATGCGATTCATGCGAACCGTTGAGAGGATCATCTCCCTTACTGAGCCTCTTGATCCCTTCGGTTATGTATTGCACCTCACCCCAGAGTCCTATGGACCGGTGCCCTCCGAGGATATAGAGCGTTGGTCAACATGCCTTGATATGAGTCTTGAGATGATGATATCGAAGTATGAGGCTATGAGAAGGATGTTTTGTGTTGAGACCTTGAGCTATCCATTCTCGCATGTATTTCCGCTGGTGGAGCGCTATGACCTCTCTGTTACGCTCGATATCGGGCATATCTGGCTCATGGGGTACCCCATGCAGGATAATCTTGACTTACTCTTGCCGAGAACCCGTATTGCACACCTTCACGGCGTTCATGACGGTAAGGATCATTTGGGTCTGGACAAGGGAGACCCTACACAGATAAACAAGTTTATTTCTGCCTTATCGAATCAAACAAATAAAGACAACAGAGAGAGGGTACTCACCTTGGAGGTATTTTCTGAGGCAGAGTTGGACGCTTCCCTCTCCCTCTTGGAGAAAAGCCATGATATGATGGGAAAAGACTGGGGAGGTAGATATGGCAACCATTGATATGAAGAAGACTCTCGTAAAGGGATATCCGCTGCGGCCTGCAAAAGGCACGATGGTCTCCACCGCTGGGTCCATGAGAATCCACACAAAGATCAAGAGTGGGGTTACACTGGTTATCGGGGGAGGCCGAAGCGGAAAGAGTTCCTATGCCCAGGACTATGCCCTGGGAGTATGTGACGGTACCCAGTCACGCGCCTATATTGCTACCGCCGAACCGATTGATGAAGAGATGAAGGCACGGATTGCTGCCCACCAGAAAGATCGTGCAGATCGATTTATCACTATTGAGGAACCCCTTGACCTTGCGAAGGCTATACAGGATCTTCCCCCATCAGTCGAGGTCTGTATTGTTGACTGTCTTACTGTTTGGTTGGGAAACCTCCTTTATCATAAAGGAATCCCTGAGAAAAGGTTCCCTGAGGAAGATGCTCTCTATGAGGTGCTCAAGCATCCCCCCTGTGAGATTCTTCTCATTACCAATGAAACTGGCCTCGGCCTGATCCCTGCAGATGCAGAGAGTCGCTCCTTCAGGGACCTGAGTGGATGGATGAACCAGGACCTAGCAGAGATTGCCACGAATGTAATTTTGATGGTTGCTGGCCTTCCCCTTGCCCTCAAGGGAAAAGTCCTGTGATCACACTTGGTCTTGGAGGAGCCCTGCGTACTCTCACTCGGTTTCCCCTGCCTTATCGCGCCTTGGAGAAGGAGCAACGAATTTTGTTCTGGTTTCCTTTTATAGGTGCTCTCTTTGGTCTTTTTTTTGTAGCAACCTCCCTGCTTCCTTTTTCACCCCAGATTCGCTCAGCGCTCATTATAGCACTCTCTGCCTACCTTTCACGGGGCTTCCACCTCGATGGGCTCTGTGACTTTGCAGATGGGCTTGGAGGAGGATGGGACAAGGAACGTAGCTTGGCCATCATGAAGGACAGCCACAGCGGAGCCTTTGCCCTAATTACCCTGTTCTGTGTGCTCTTGATACAATACGCTGCCTTGCAGCAACTTGCCGATATTCCTTTGGCATTGATGCTGGTACCGGTTCTAGGAAGACTGAACCAGGTCATAGCAGCCTCCTTGATGAATTATGCAAGGGAAGGAGAGGGGACAGCCTCCCGCCTGGTACGTGCAGCAAAACCTTACCATCTGGTCCTCCCTCTCCTGCAGATCCTTATCGTTCTTGTTCTGTTGTTTATTTTTTCGAATGAGTATGCGCTGAATGCTGTATCTTCGTTCCTTGCTACACTCCTCGTTTGTTTCTTCCTGATGCTGGTCAGCAAAAAGCGACTTGGAGGGGTAACCGGCGATGTGCTGGGTTCTGTGGAGGTGCTCACTGAGACTGCTGCCATGCTTGGCTTCCTTCTCCCTCTTGCATCGGTGGCCCTCCCTCGGTAATACTAGGTGGTACAATCTGGGAGGTAGCGGATGGATATTGTGTGTCTTGATATGGAAGGGGTCTTGGTACCGGAGATTTGGATCAACGTAGCAGAGCGAACAGGTATCGAGGAGCTGAAGATTACCACCCGCGATGAGCCGGATTATGACAAGCTGATGGCCGGAAGGATCAAAATTCTTGAAGAACACAACCTGACATTGAAGGATATCCAGGATGTCATCGCCCAGATGGGTCCCATGGAAGGTGCACTCTCTTTTCTTGATTCACTGCGATCGATGACCCAGGTTGTCATTCTCAGCGATACCTTCAGCGAGTTTGCCAATCCTCTTATGCGTCAGCTCAATTGGCCTACCATCTGGTGTAATAGCCTGGAAGTTGATGAGGATAACCGCATCATCCGGCACAGGATGCGCCTACATGATGGCAAGAAGAAAGCCATCCAAGCGTTGAAGGCCCTCAATTACCGCACCTTTGCAGCTGGAGATTCCTACAACGACCTTACCATGATCCAGGAAGCGGATGGTGGTTGCTTGTTCCGTGCCCCCAAGAACATACTGGAGCAGTATCCCCATCTGCAGATAGCCGAGACCTATGATAAGTTCCTGGAGATCATCAAGGAGTTCTTGGACTGATGAAACAGGGTAGGCTGACTCCCTCCATTATCGTTCTCATTCTCTCCCTGTTCGTAGGCTTTTCTTTGCTTGCAATCGCCTACAAGCCTTCTGTTATCCTTGTGGTCATGCTAGCATTGGTCTTGATGGTACTCTCTGTACTGTTGATCAGGTATGCAATGATTTTTGACCGCCAAATGCGAGAGAAGCAGGAGAGACAGCATGAAAAGGAAACTGCGCGATAGCTTGGTAGCCTTGCAGGCTTGGAAGGAGCGGAAGACAGTCGTATTTCTCAGTGATTTCGGCATGTCAGACGGAGCAGTAAGTGCCATGCATGGGGTGGCCAATGGGGTGTCCAATCTCCTAAGATTGGAGGACCTTACCCATGAAATTCCTCAATTCAATATCTGGGAGGCCTCCTACCGACTGGTACAGGCACTTCCCTATTGGGCCAGGGGAACAGTCTTTGTCTGTGTGGTCGATCCTGGGGTAGGATCGGACCGGAAAAGCGTTGTCGCCTTGAGTGAGAGTGGCCATCTGATTGTCACCCCTGACAACGGAACGCTGACCCATGTGGCAGACAGCATCGGGATACTGGAGATGAGGATGATCAATGTTGATACCCATCGTCTCTCAGGCAGCCAGAAAAGCCACACATTCCATGGAAGAGATGTATATGCATATACCGGGGCACGTTTGGCCTCCGGTGATCTGGACTATGAAGAGATTGGTCCATTGGTTCCAAGAACCGTCAAACTGAAAATGGAACGTTCCAGAATTGAAGGGTCCTCATTGGTCGGTTCGGTGGATATCCTCGATGCCCGCTATGGTTCGCTCTGGACCAATATCAGTGCTGACTTTTTGGATGAGCTTTCTCTGGGTAACGGGGATTTGCTGCAGACAACCATCTCCTACAATGGCCGTATCGTTTATGGATACAAGCTTCCCATATGTAAGTCCTTCACAGAAGTGGGGAAGGGTGAGCCTCTTATCTACATCAACAGCCTCCTCAATCTTGCAGTTGCCCTGAATCAGGGGAATTTTGCAACAACCTACGGAATTGGGACAGGTGAGGGGTGGAAAATCAGTTTTTCGGTGATAGAATGATTGGTAATTGCCCGTAAGGAGGTAACAAATATGGAACAGAACAAAGGAATGCAACCGGTACGCATTGTTGTGATCATTGCCATCGGTGCAGCTCTCTATGGAGTGGGTGGGCTGGTCAGTGTCCCTGTCTTCGCCAACACCACCATCAAGCCTGCCATGGCTATTCTGGCCTTGTTTGCAGCTGTGTTTGGACCAATCGTTGGTTTCTTGGTAGGATTCCTCGGTCACTGGCTGACCGACCTGTTTGCAGGATGGGGAGTTTGGCCTACGTGGATGCTTGGTAGTGGTATTGTGGGAATTGCGATCGGATTGTTTCCTGCAATGAGCAAGAACTGTGTTGAAAAAGGAGAACTTCCCCGTTCCTCAATCGGTTTGTTTATCCTGCTCGCTTTCTTGGGAAATTTCATCGGATACATGATCAGCGCACTGCTTGATTTCCTCTTCTTCGCTGAACCGATGGACAAGGTTATTACCCAGCAGTTGATCATTGCCTTCTCCAATACGGTTGTCATCGCCATTCTTGGTACTCTCTTGCTGCTGTTGGTTGTGAAACGCAACAAGAGCAGAGAAGGACTTACCAGGGACGAAGAAGCCTAAAGGAGAATATCTGCAGCTTGTTCTGCAGACTGGTACATGCAAGCACCTCAGATTGTTTTCAAGGATTTCAGTTTTACATACCAAGGTCAGACGGAACCCACGCTTAAGCATATCAACCTCACTATTCGTGAGGGAGAGAAAGTCTTGATCGTGGGCCCTTCTGGCAGTGGCAAAAGTACCCTGGGGTACTGCATCAATGCGCTTATCCCTCATGCCTTCAGTGGTATAATTGAGGGAGAAGCATCCATCTGCTCGATGAATCTTGCGGATGGAGATATCTACGCAGTGAACAAGAAGGTAGGCACTGTACTGCAGGACACTGATGCACAATTTGTAGGATTGACTGTCGCTGAGGATATTGCTTTTTCCTTGGAAAACCAGTGTATGGACCGCAAGAAAATGGAGAACCTGGTCTCCAAAATGGCTGGGATTGTTGGGATGCAAGAGTTCTTGAATCAGAGTCCACAGGAAATTTCAGGGGGACAGAAACAACGGGTGTCTCTTGCCGGTGTATTGGTGGATGATGTGGAGGTTTTGCTCTTTGATGAGCCACTTGCCAACCTCGACCCAGCTACCGGTTTGAAGGCAATGGGGCTTATCGACCAGCTTTCCAGGGAGACTGGAAAGACTGTCTTGATCATAGAACATCGACTCGAGGATGTGCTCTCCTATCCCGTAGACCGAATCCTGGTGATGCAAGAAGGTTCCTTGGTTGCCGACACCACCCCACAGGCACTGCTGGGAACAGCCTTGTTGAGTGAGCTTGGTTTACGAGATCCCTTGTATCTGGCGGCTTTACGGATGGCTGGATGTGACCTCTCCACACTTGATGATGTCAGCAGTCTGGACACCATACATCTCGAACAGTGCAAGGAGAGTGTGAAGGCATGGCATAAAAAACAACAGAGGCCTTCATCGAGGCAGGAGAGACCTGTCCAGTTGGAAATCGAACACATCAGCTATTCCTATGATGGCCTGAAGACTGTGCTGGATGATGTCAGTGCGACCATTCATGAAGGGGAGATGGTCAGCATCCTTGGGAACAATGGGGCAGGGAAATCCACCCTCGCACAGATATTGATGGGAGTGATCCGTCAGGATTCCGGTCATATCCGGTATGAAGGAACCTTGCTGGATGCCTACTCAGCAAGCCAACGCTCTTCAAGTATCGGCTTTGTTATGCAGAACCCGAACCATATGATCAGCTGTGACCTCGTCTATGATGAGGTTGCCTTTGCTCTCAGGCAACAAGGCTATGGGGAGGAGCAGATCAAGGACCGTGTTATGGACGTGCTTGGGCTTTGTGCTCTACGGCCATACCATCACTGGCCCATTTCGGCACTGAGTTACGGACAGAAGAAGCGGGTTACCATTGCCTCCATCCTGGTGACCAATCCAAAGCTGCTCATCCTTGATGAGCCAACCAGTGGTCAGGACTACCAGAGGTATACAGCTTTGATGGAGTTCCTCTCTGAACTGAATAGGAAGACCGGTCTGACCATTCTCTTCATCACCCACGATATGCATCTCGCTCTCGAATATACCCATCGTTCCTTGGTATTGCATGATGGACATCTGCTCTGTGACAAGCCAACCAGTGAAGTCTTTGCCGATGAAGAAGTACTTCACAAGGCAAACCTGAAGGAGACCAGTCTTTCCTTGCTTGCAAAACAGTGTGGTGTTGACGATGTCTCTTCATTCATCGATACGTTTGTCCGTACAGAACAAGAGACCCGCTCACGAGCGACCAAGGTTTCCCAAATTCCTGCCTTGGAGAAACCTCTCTCTGCAATGAAGCCGAAACGAAAGAGGATGGAACGAGCCAAGAAGGAGGGGAGAAAGTTTGGGTTTGCGCTTACCTACGAAGAGACAGATTCACCTTTGCACCGTCTCAATGGTGTTACAAAGTTTATCCTTTTCCTGACGTGGATTGTGTTCTGCCTTACCACGTTCGATATACGTTTCCTAATGGTAAGCACGATTATCTCTTTCTCCTTGCTCTCCCTGACAAGGATTCCCCTTCGCAAATTCTCTCCCTACATCATAGGTATGTTGACGGTCATTGCCCTCAATGCACTGTTTATCTATCTCTTTTCCCCTGATCAAGGCACCCGGTATCTCGGCAGCAGAACCATCATCCTTGGCCCTGAGCATGCCAGGTATTCCCTGAGTGCGGAAACCTTGTTCTACCTGGTGGTGGTCTGTCTGAAATATTTCTCCATCTTTCCGATGGCTTTACTCTTTGTCAGCATCACCCATCCCTCACAGTTTGCTTCTTCATTGAATCGCTTGGGGATCTCTTATCGTATCAGCTACGCAGTTGCACTTGCACTGAGGTATCTCCCTGAGGTGACAAAGAGCTATATGCATATTCTGCATGCGCAGATGGCAAGGGGCGTTGACTTCTCTTCCCAGACACCACTTAAGAAACGAATATCTTCACTCGGGCGTGTGATCACCCCATTGGTTTTCAGCAGTCTTGACCGGATCGATATTATCACCAATGCCATGGTTCTTAGAGGATTTGCTCGTTCCAGGAGCCGTACCTGGTACATGCAACGAAAACTAAAATCGGTGGATTTCATCGTATTGGCTCTCATTATGGCACTGCTTGCAGCCAGCCTTTATTCACGTTTTATCGGAAAGGTTATGTTTTGGTACCCTTTTTAGACAAAAACACTCTGAATATGCTAAAAATGAGGTAAGGAGCTTGACAACAACGCATCTTATCCCCATCTTATATGGATAAAAATCCAAGGGGTACAGATACTGTCCCTTGTAGGAGGCGTATAATGTCCGAGGCATTTGTGCATGAGATGGAAGAGCTTCTCGTTTCCATGAGAAATGAACTATTGGAGAAACTCACTGAGGATAACAGTGATTTCCGGGAAATGGTGAATTCAATGGGGATCAAGGACAGCATCGATGTTGCGGCTGATGATATTGCGTTCAAGAAGATGGAAGCGATCAACAAGCATGAGGCAAACCGCCTCCGTTCCATCGAGAATGCCATCGCCCGTATCCATAATGGAAAATATGGATCCTGTCTGAGATGTGGAAAGAAAATTCCAGAGGAAAGGCTCAGAGCTATTCCCTATGCAGTACTTTGCATCGATTGCAAAAACGCAGAAGAGGTCCCAGGGAGAAGATAGTCTCCTGGCTGGGCAAAAAAACCAGATGGAACTCCTCGTAGGGGACCATCTGGATTTTTTTAAAGAAATGGATTGTTGTATTCGTTCTTGATAGTACTGGTAGGTCCATGCCCGGGAAGTATTTGCACTTCCCCAGGGAGATCGAGCAATCGTTTGCAGCTTGCTATTATCTCGGTGTAGGAACCACCTTCCAGATCAGTCCGGCCTATACTGCCGGCAAACAGTGTATCACCGGTAAACATAAACTGTCCTTCCTCATGATACAAACATACACCCCCCTTGGTATGACCCGGGGTGTGCAACACCAGCAGGTGGCTGTCTTGCAAATACTGGCCATCAGAGAGAAACCCTGATGGTCTGGGTAGCTTTTGCAACTCCTTGTCATACATTTGAAGGAAACTCTTATCAAAACAAACCTGTTTGACATGCTCGTATGATAGGGCAGAGGCTTCCTCTTCAGCTACAAGGAGCTCAAGATCAGGCCATCTCTCTATAAGGGTTCCTATGGCAGTAATATGGTCCCAATGAGTGTGGGTCAAAAGAATGGCGACAGGGGTGAGGTTTCGTTGGGTGATGCGGTCAATGATGAGCTGACCATCAGCCCCTGGATCGATGATCCAGGCACTGGAGGTCTCTTCATTACCCATGATGTAACAGTTTGTCTGGTAGGGCCCCACCACAAGTCGTTCCACAATCATATCCTACTCCTTGTTGGAATAGCTGATGGAAGCCGTTCTGCCTCTGATATCCATTCCATTGAGCTTCTCAATAGCTTTCTCACAGTTCTCTTCACTCATGCTGATGAAAGAGTACTTGTCATGGATACGGATGCTGTAAATGTCATCTCTTTCTATACCAAGCTCTGTCTGGAGGATCTGGCTCAGTTCCTTGGTGTACAGTCTCTTCATCTTTCCAATGTTCAAGTACAGTGTTCTTGCTCCCTCTGGAAGGGTCCTAGGAGCTTTCTTGCGGGGTTGTTGGCTCTCCTTCTCATCCTTGGGCTCCTCTTTCTTTGCAGGAGCTTCTCGCTTTGCCTTCGGTGCTGGTCTTGAACCAGCCTTTTTCGGGGTATTTGCCTGCAGGACTTCCCTGAGCAAATAGGCCATAAAATAGCCACGAAGTGTGAATGGGACATTCTTTTTGATCAGACGCTTGAGTTGTTCCAATTCATCAGGGTTTGGGTCGGCCTTGGTTTTACCAGCAAGCAGCTGGATGGTGTCAATTACCAGGTCGTCGGTCGGGGTGCTCTTGTTGTCAATAGCCATGAGCAATTCTCCTTGGTTCGTAGAGCCTCTTGGTCCGTGCCAGCGGAAGGGCTGAATGTTTAAATTTTTTTTGGGAACATGCTCCCCCCGTCCCGCCGCCTCATAGGGGGTGTGGGAAACGTGGTGGGCATAGCTTCTGCTCTTTTGAGACAGAAGTAAGTGGATACCGTTGTGGTCACACTCAAAGAAGAGGGTACATGCTGGCACATGTACGCAAACGCTCTCCAAATCTGTCGAGGAAAAGAATATGGTAGCATGAATAAACCATTCCCATCCCAAGGCAGTTTGCAATCAGAATACCGAACCTCTTCTCCCTTTGTCAAGGAACGATGAAAAGGATGAATGCTGGTTCTTCTCTCTTTGCCTAGTGGCCCCCCTCTATGATACTATCAACTATGGGCTCATTGCAGGCAGATATCCAGGAAAAACAGAAAGCGATTGAACAACACCATGAGGATGTGCTCGCTTTATACATGGATTTGGCAAAAAGCGTTTCTCTTATAGAGGAAAACGTCAGTCTTGGGTATGCCCGCAGCGAATATGAGCAATATAGGGACACCCTCCAGAAATGGGAAGAAGCAAAACAATCATTCGAGCAGGTACGGATATATATTCAACAAATGCAAGATCGTTCGAGAAAAGTGAAGGAGATTGCTTCCGACATCAAGGCACTTGCACAACCAAAGCGCAAGATTCATGCACAGATTGGCGCCATTGCCTATGAGGCTTATGGTTCAGAGTCCCTGCCTGAGTACATCGAGGAGGTTTGCCAACCACTGTTTGAGGAACACCAGAGAAAGACCCGGAAGCTTGAGGAGCGCCTTGAGTCCTACAACGGGAAATTGGGAAGGAAGATCCTGCATCTTCGACTCGATGCCTCAAGAAGACAGATGGTGGGGTTGCTGTCAAGAGCAGGGGAAGCCCTGGTAGCTATTGGGTGTGAAGCTGACCTTCCGCTCAGCCGACATCCTGAAGTTGGCAAGCAGCTTGAACGGCTGAGAAAAGAGGAATCTGCACTCCAGCAGGAGATGGAGCTGCACCAAAGTGCAATTGCACGACTTCGTAGTGAAGAGGTCCCAAGCCCCAAATCTCGGTTGGAAGAACTCTCTCAGGCTATGAAAAAGGAAGAGAAAACGTATCAAAGAGCGGCTCACTTGTATGGGAAAACTCTCTATGAATCCCTTCCAGATTCAGTGCATGCAGGGATGGTAGGACAGAAAGCAATCTCCTTGATGGATCAGATTACCCTTCATCGGTCCCGGATAAGAACATTGGAAGAGGAAATCAAGAATCTGCAAAACTTGATCAAGGTACAGGAACTTGAAGCACAGATTGAGCTGGAGAAACAGAAGGTTGACCACTTGCAGTCGCAAATCGAGACATATAACCGTCAGATTGCCCAGGTGCATGCATCCATCCAGCTCAAACAGAACAAGATCAACGAGTTGTTGCCCATGAAGGAACCTGAGAGCGATGGCTGAGAAACCCAAACCTCCAAAACAGTTGACCCTGGACCTAGAGGGGAAGGGAGAGAAGGCGAAGCCAAAAAAGAGTACATCCTCCTATAAGGTAGTCCTCTCAGATTCTCCTACTCCTGCAAAGAAACCAAGTACGACGAGAAAGAGACCGACAGTCACCACACGCACTATGACGGTCAAGATTCCTTCAGACAAGCAACCGGCTCCAAAGACAGAGACCAAAGCGTCTCCTGCAAAAAAGCGGCCAACGCCCCGTACTGCTGATCAACCGAATCCTCATGTAGTGCAGACAAGGACCCGCAAGCATCCTGCAACCAAGACATCCAAGCCCAAGAAACAGCAGGTGGTACCTCCAAAGATTGGTAAGCGTACTTCCTACCGTCCTCCTCTCTCTAGGCGCCTTTTGCTTCCTCTGCTCATCGCATTGCTGGCATGTACCGCTCTTATCCTCCTCTATGCCTACTTCGAGAAGCCTGCCATCCTCGCCCCTTCGGTATCTGTGGTAGAGGAGCGCGATGTCGTTGCACTGACCATTGAAAGCGGGATGACCGCACGTACTGTCAGCCTCTTGCTCGAACAGTTGGGGGTAGTTGAGGATGCACAGGCTTTTCTTGCCTACCTGGTGGAAGAAGAACTTGCTACGGTGATTCAGACCGGTACGTATATCATGGGCCGCAATCTAGCGTTCAGTGAGGTTGCTTCCATGTTCGCGAACACTGAGAAAACCATGGAGGTTACCATTCCCCCTGGTTTTACTATCTTTGAAATTGATGACTATCTGGCAAATAGGCTGGAAGGGGAGTCAGGCCTTTTCATTGAAGCAGTCAATGATTTGGCTGTTGCCTACCAGCTCAGCTTCACTGAGGGGTGGTTGCTAAGCGGAACCTATACAGTGCATCGTAATCGTGCTGGAGAGGAGTTGGCTCTGGCAATGTATCAGAAGATGCTGCTTAAACTGCAAGGGCTGTTGGACTCTCCACTTCTGGAGCGCTATAGCGTTGAGGAGCTCTTGATTGTAGCCTCCATGATCCAAGCCGAGACACAGAATGTGACACAAATGGAGGGGATTTCCTCGGTTATCCATAATCGTTTGGAGAATGGTGAGCCATTGGGAATTGATGCAACCACCCGCTATGAGATCGGTGATTGGGAAAACCCGATACCAACTGAAGCCTTGGAGACAAAGAGCCCGTATAATACGCGGAGAAAGGCAGGCTTGCCACCATCAGGGATTTGCAGTCCTGGAGTTGAGGCGCTTGAGGCAGCTTTCTTCCCGAAGGACTCTCCCTATTTCTACTATCTACATGGGTATGACAAGGAAATCCATTATGCTGAGACCTACGAAGAGCATAAGGAGAATATCAGTCTGTATCGTTAGTCTGTTGTCTCTGTGCCAAGATAAAAGAGTAGAACAATGGGAATGTCACCATCACCGCGATGCCCAAAAAGAAAATCCAGACAACATAGAAATCAAGGAGGATGACCAGGATGAAGAGCAGGCTGAAGAATGTCCAGATCCAGCCGGCAAGACGATGAGTCTTCTTCCAGTTCTCCTCATCAGACAAGGTCCATGGCAGCTTTATGCCGATGGTGTAGTTCTGTTTGATTTTGGGCAGATAGTTCCCTACTACCAGAAGCAATACACTTACAGCCAAAGGCACAACTTTTTCCACCCGGAACGGTTGTCCAAGTGCGATAAGGAGAGAGAAGGGAACAATGAACAGTGTCAGCATAGCGATAGTCCATCGTGCAATATGATAAAGCTTGCTGGACGTATCTCGCTTTGGGTCGGTTTTCACCGCAAGTTGCACAAAAATATTGAGTAGTGCCAACAATAATGGCATGCCGAATGCGCCAAATGCCTTGCTTGCATAATTATCGGGCTGTCCCGCTGCATTGAAGTGTATGGGGACCTGGTCAGGCAACTGGTCATAGACAGCAAGAGAGAAGAAGATAGGTACCAAGCATAAGATGGTCGTGACAACAAGGGTCTTGTCTATAAGATGGTTACGGCTTTTCATCGATACCTCCGGTAAACTGGGCACACCAAAGCATGATTTCCTCAAATACTGAGGCATTGAGTTCATAGTAGATGAAGTTCTTGTATTTCGTTTCTGTGATCAGGGAAGCTTTTTTCAACAAGGAGAGGTGGTAGGAGACAGTAGCTGCAGAGAGATTGGGAAACTGCGTAGCAATTTCGCCAGCACTCAGGCGTTGTTTCTTGACAAGTGAGAGCATCTCCCTTCGTTGGGGATCAGCAATCGCTTTCATGGTTTCTGAAAACCCCATGGCTTCTCCTATTTCGAAATAATTCTAAATAGATAGTATCCTTCTCCTTACCATTGGTCAAGCGTATTCCCTTATCTATCTCTTAGGGATATACGTTTTTCCTCCAAAGCGGAATTTCTTCAGCACTTCTTGTACTACTGGAAGGTAATGGTGTAGGTTCAATGCAGAGAGTCTTCGTATGAATGAATACTCACAAAGGAACGAGAGATGAGCCCAATAATCGTTGATGATGTGGTCAAGCATATCCTTACCAGCAAGGTCTATGATGTTGCAGTTGAAACCCCGCTTACCTATGCTTCTCGCTTAAGCAAGGAGAAAGGCTGCTCAGTGTATCTGAAACGGGAGGACTTGCAGAGTGTCCATAGTTTCAAGCTAAGGGGAGCCTACAATAAAATCGCCCATCTTACCGATGAGGAGAAGAGCCGGGGAGTCATTGCAGCAAGCGCGGGCAACCATGCACAGGGAGTTGCCCTCTCAGCGCAGAAGCTTGGCATTGATGCCTTGATCATCATGCCCAAGACCACTCCAACCATCAAGGTTGATGCAGTTCAGAACTTTGGGGCAAAGATTGAACTCTACGGCGATAGTTACTCCGAGACCTATGAGTACTGTAGAAAGCGGATAGTGGAGACAGGAAGGACCTTCATCCATCCCTTTGATGATCCCTTGGTGATTGCTGGCCAGGGAACGATTGGCAAGGAAATCATGGAACAGCTCAGTGAGGTCACCCATATATTTGTAGGAGTAGGGGGAGGTGGGCTTATCAGTGGGATTGCAAGCTATGTGAAAGCACTCCGACCCCATGTACAGATCATTAGTGTAGAGCCACAGGACAGTAACTGTCTCGCTGCGAGTATTTCCAGTGGCCAGCGGGTGATCCTTCCTCATGTTGGTATCTTTGCAGATGGTGTGGCTGTCAAACAGGTAGGGGCTCTTCCCTTCAGCTTTGCTTCCCGCCTTGTTGATGATTTCATGACGGTCAGTACTGACCAGATCTGCTACGCCATGAAAGGGGTTTTTGAAGAGACGAGAAGTATCCTGGAACCTGCAGGTGCCTTGGCTCTTGCAGGGCTGCAACAGTATGACCTTCCTTCCGATGCCCATGCGGTAGTCATCTGTTCAGGGGCGAATATCACATTCGAAAAGCTTCAGCAGGTAGCTGAAAGAACCCTTCTGGGTTCAGGAAAGGAGGCGTTGCTCTCAGTACATATGCCAGAGAAACCAGGAGCCCTGCATGCCTTTTGTAGGGAAGTGGTCAAGGATAGAGGTATTACGGAGTTCTCGTATCGATTGCAACGTCGCTCGATGGCACATGTGTTGGTTGGACTGACTGTTGCAGGAAATGAGGACAAGCATTTCTTGTTGGAGCGCATCAATGAAGCAGGCTTTGCCTGTACTGATTTCTCGGATAATGACATTGCCAAGGAGCATCTGCGCCATATGATAGGAGGAGAGGCCACCGAAGCTGAACACCAGGTCTTCTACCAGATTGAATTTCCTGAGAGGACCAATGCACTAGGAGACTTCCTAAGTGCTCTGGATAACCGATGGAATATCTGTCTTTTTCACTACCGAAATGCTGCAAGTGATACAGGAAATGTCCTCATTGGATTTGAGACCAAAACGCAAGAGGCATTGGAACTAGCCTTGAGTGAGGCAGGATACACTTGGTCTTGTGTGTCCGATGACCTAGTTGTGAGGACCTATCTCGGGGACTCCTGACTACCAACAGATCAGACCAACCCATCCAGAAACAACAAAGGCGCACATCCGTGCACCTTAAATTGTTATATTGTAATGATTTGTTTACCGGCGATCGGACTTGAACCGATACAAGCTTGCGCTCAATAGATTTTGAGTCTATCGTGTCTACCAATTTCACCACGCCGGCGTTAGCGAGATTCATGCTATCAAATCCCTTTGAAAAAAGCAACAGCGTTTTCAAAAAAGTAGCATGAGATTGTTTTTTCAACCTCTTTGCTTTACAGTAAGGCATACATGGAGGAAATCGTGAAGACTTTCAAGAAGTTGCTGATAATGGCTTTGCTGATCTGTATGGCGCTTTCAAGCCTTGCGGCTGCTGATGAAGCTGATGATATTCTTCTCTCTGATGTACCCATCTCCTACGGGGATGAAGTGTTCAGGGAGCGGATACTTGCACGTACCCAAGGAGAACGCTCTCCTGTCGGGCTCGTACTTAGCGGTGGTTCAGCACGAGCTTTTGCCCATATCGGGGTTCTGAAGTACTTGGAGGAGCAGGATATTGTCCCTGATTTCATCATAAGCAACTCAATGGGCAGCATTGTAGGGCTCCTCTATGCAGCAGGCCTTTCCCCTGACCAGATTCTTGAAAGCGTTACTTCGGTTAATCTCCAAAGCATGTTTGACCTTACCCTCCCTGTGAGCGGTGGTATGCTTGATTCCTCCCGTTTCCTGGCGAAGGTTGCCTCGATTGTTGGCTCGGACCTGCAGCTTGAAACGCTTCCCATACCCATCATTGTGGTGACAGAGGACCTTGTGACCAAGCGACAGGTTACCATCAGTGAAGGCGATTTTTTCACAGTACTGCAGGCAAGCTATGCTCTGCCTGTGTATTTCCCTCCCGTTGAATATCGAGGACACCTATTGATAGATGGAGGTATTACCAATCTTGCCCCTGTTGATTTGGCCTACACCTATGCAGATTCTGTCATCGTTTCAACTACCTTCTATGATATAGATACCCTGAATCTAAAGAATCCTCTGACAGTGCTCAATGTTTCCATCGATATTGGAAAGAGAAGAAAGGGGGTGGAAGAGCTCAAGCAAGCCCTCCCAGATGTTGTCTGGATTCGTTGTGCCGTAGAGGATGTCTCGTTCATGGAGTTCGACCGCGTAGAATATCTGGTTGAGCAAGGGTATCGCTCAGCAAGTGAACGCGAGGAGCAATTATCCACCTTGCACAAGAATTCGGTTTCCCTTGAACTCTCGGAAAAACGCAATGACTTGTCGTTGAAGATCGAAGAGAGCTCCAACCTCTATAATCTTTACAAACATGTGCCCTTGAATATTCCTTCCAAGCTGTTTGGATTGGGCTTGGATAGTGATTACCTCAAGGCAGATCCTTCCGCGCTCAAGGATGATTCCACCATCGGTTTGAAGTTCATCTATAGGAAGGATGATATCTCGGTAAGCGTCAATCCTGGATATTCCTTCGACTTCCGCAGCAATGACCGGTTCTCTGCTGCCCCAGCAATTCGCGCGCAGTTTGACTACACCTTCCTGAAGCATTTACGTCTCTCCCTCTACAGCTCCTTTATGTTCGATATTGCGAACGTGGCACCCATTGTTTCCAGTGGAGTTGACCTGGAGGGAAGGATTTTCGCCTTCGATGAAAAACTGAGAATAAGCTTGCTGCAATCCTATGAACAGATAAACAATTTTGAAGATAGTGACCATGTCGATTTCTTTGACGGTCATACTTTCCTCTACTCTATCATTGCAAAGGGGAATCTATATCCGGAGAATGGTGGCCTATGGGCATTCAACGATTCATCACTCTCTCTCTCGTTCCAAATGCTGGGAGATTTCTCAGAAGTACGCTCGTTTGTTGCAGCTCGAGGAACAACAGAGATACTTCACCAGAACCTAGACCTGTTCGCTGCCGTCAATACCTTTGGGCGATTTGCACTGGATGGACAGGGGGATGTTCCTTTCTTTTTCTCGGATGGGTTCAGAACCACTGACTCACAGATCAAGAGCCAGGGGCATGACCTGACAGTCAGCAGCAATCCAGCGAATCATCTGGTGGGATTGGGTATATCGATAGGGTACCGGCCGAGTGGATTCGACCCCACGATGGCAGAGATGTTCATCTTCAATAACAGCTCTGTTGCCATCTATACGGATTTGCTCTGGAATCGGAATACCTTTGCTCCCTATCTCTCTCTTGGCTTGGAACTGCACACTGATATCTCCCTGTTGGGAATTCGTTCATTGCCGTTGACCATCTACGGAGGCTGGGATCAGAAGGTAAATACCCTGGTTTGGGGCTTCTATTTCAACATGGTGTTTTGATCTGTAATATGTAAATCTTTACTCTTCTTGGGCCTATCGAACTGATGGACCTTGTTCGTATCAGCTCAGATATCTCGATATCTGAGCTTCCTTGTCTTCTGTCCGATCTGCTCCAAGCCCAGTTACAAGTTTATGTTGTTACAGATCACTAGCGCTACTCAAGGTTGTGCTTTCTGATATACTCCAAGTCCTCTTCTGTGAGGTCAGTATTAGGGGTTCTCTCATCGCTCTCAATAGGTAATTTCTTTTGCTGTTTGGGGGCGGCGCTTTTCTTCTGTTTTTTAGGTTTGGCGAACCCCTCAAGGTTATAGCCCTCCTCTGGGGGGAAGCTTTGGTCGATTGATGCAGGCTTCTTTCCCAGTGCTACTGAAGCAGTGTCCTTTTCTATCTCCATGGCACACTTTCTTCTGGTCTCTGGGTTTTCCAAGCCATCTATCATTTCCTGGATAATTTCCTTGCTGAAACCAGAGGTATTTGCGTAGCGGGCATCCAATGCCTTTTTAAGCAGTTCAATTGCTTCGCCCACTTGCCCAAAGTGAATTTTTACCTGAGCATGATGTACATAGGGTTCTGGAAAACGAGGGCCCTTTTCAATGAGTTCCTGGAACAGTGCATCTGCTTCTTCCCATTGTCCACGGAGGAGAAGCAACCATCCACGGCTGTCTCTGATGCCCGGGCTGCTTTCTTCAAGCTGTCCTGCCTCTTCAAGCAACTCTTCAGCTTTTTCAAGATCACCAGCAGCCAATGCATAGGTGGTGTAGTTGATGAACAGGTTCTTATCCTGATATCCCCGTTCGTGGACTTCTTTTACACATTCAATTGCTTTACCGAGGTCTCCATCCATCCAATAGGCCATACTGACCATGGTCTTCGCAACATTGTCAAGATTTTCATTTCGTCCCTTTTCAGAGTTAAAATAGTCTTCAATGATCTGCTTGCCTTCCTCTGCATCCCCACGTTGGAGGAACATGCTTGCTGCAGTAATGACAAAGGGTTTCTGCAATCCTGCCTTGATGGCCTTTCGATAGAGGGGCCAGGCATACTGCCAGTCTGCCTCATTCTTGCTGGTGATCTTGCTGTTTGCCCTGATGTAGAAGATGACACTCCGTCTGTAATAGAGCAGGGAGCCCAGGAATAGGGCGATCAAGAGGAATTTGCTATACGTAGGGATATCAATCACGGATATAAGTACCACGATCAACAACGTAATCCATAAGCCAAGGTTCTTCTTTCGATTCATAGTGTTGGGACCTCCCTTCAACGGTTGTACTCTACACAGAAAGGCAGGTGGTTGCAAGTTCATGATGGTTTGCCGTATGCTGGGCATATGGAAGAGAATGACATTCTGGTACATGCCTGTTGCGGACCATGTAGTACCGCCAGCATCGAGAGACTGCTTGAGAATGGTTGGAATCCTGTCCTGTACTTTTCAAATAGCAATATTTACCCCATGGAAGAAGCTGAGAGGCGCTATAAGGCTCTGTTGGAAGTAGCCCATACCTACTCCTTGAAGGTAATTCATGAACATTACGACCATGAACGTTGGTTGGAGAGTGTAAAAGGCCATGAAGGGGAGAGGGAAGGGGAAACCAGATGCAGCCTCTGTTTCACTCACAACCTGCGGGAAGCCTCAGCCAAGGCTGAAGAACTGGGGTTTAAGCATTTCACGACTACCTTGACGGTCAGCCGGTTCAAGAACAGTAAACGAATATTCAGCGTTGGAGAACAATTTCCTGGTTTTGAGCAGATTGATTTCAAGAAGAAAGGTGGTTTTGAAAAGAGTGTTCGCCTAAGCAAGGAGTTGGGGCTCTATCGCCAGCACTATTGTGGATGTGAGTTCTCGATGCCCAAGGAGTAGGCTTTGCCTAGCTAGGGCCGAAATGTTATACTCTTCTGCCAAGGGGGAGAGCAGCCATGTTTCGAAAATTACTGAAGTTCTTCACGGGCAGACTCTTTATCTCCCTCGTTCTCATCTCACTCCAGATTGCCATCCTTATCAACATCTTTGGGTTTGCCCAAAATGATGCTCTCTGGATTCAATTCCTCTCAGGTCTTTCCATCATGATGGCCCTTGTTGTAGTCGTCCGAGATCTCAACCCTGCATATAAGATCGGCTGGATGCTTATTTTCATGACCATTCCTGTTTATGGTGGCTTGTTTTATATCCTCTTCGGTACTCGTGGGCTCAATGCCCGCCTTCGTGCTCGACTGGAAAGACTGGATGAGCTCAACCAACGAGGTATGGCCGGTGGAGCCTATAGCAACCTCCTTCCAATGAAAGCCCTCGCTGCATATTCAAGAACGCTTGCACGGCAAGCACAGTACATTGCACATATCAGTTCATACCCAGTGTGGGGAAATACCGAAGTTGAATACTTTGCAAGTGGAGAGGACTGGATAAAGGATGTTTTGGTAGAATTGAGAAAGGCCAAGAGCTTCATCTTTCTTGAGTTCTTTATCATTGGAGAGGGAGAGGTCTGGGACTCTGTGCTCGCTGTACTCCTTGAGAAGCGTATGCAGGGAGTCCGTGTCTGTCTCATGTACGATGATGTAGGCTCTATTTTCGACATCCCTTCACACTACGACCGTAAACTTCGTTCACTTGGGCTTGAGGTAGTTGCCTTCAACCCATTGAAAGCTCACTTGAATAGTCGTTCGAACAGTCGCGACCACCGTAAAGTCTTGGTCATTGATGGCAATGTGGGTTACACCGGTGGGATGAATATTGCCGATGAGTATGCCAACCGAAAAATCAGGTTTGGGCATTGGAAAGATACTGCAGTTAAGCTTAGGGGGGATGCTGTTTGGAGCCTCACCCAGATGTTTCTCCAACTCTGGGCTTTCTCTATCGGGCAACCAATGGATTACTATGCATATCGCCCCACCATAACCTGCAAAACGGATGGATTTGTCCAACCTTTCGCCGATAACCCGTTGGATAATGAGAATGTTGCAGAGAATGCCTATATCCAGATTATCAGCATGGCAAAAAAGTATGTCTGGATCACAACTCCCTACCTCATCCTAGACAATGAGATGCTTACTGCGCTGAAGATTGCCGCCCAAAGTGGCGTTGATGTCCGTATTATCACTCCCCATAAGCCTGATAAATGGTATGTGTTTGCGGTCACCAGGGAGAATTACCGGCCTCTGCTGGAGTCGGGGGTGAAGATTTATGAGTACATACCAGGATTTCTGCATGCTAAGATGTTCGTGAGTGATGATCGGGTTGCAATTATTGGAACGATCAACATGGATTATCGATCATTCTACTTGCACTTTGAGAACGGGGTGGCGTTTTATGGATCTTCTGTCGTACAGAAAGTCCATGATGATATACGAAAGACCCTGGATGTCAGTAGACTAATCACCTTGGATTTTGTAAAGAACCGCTCGTGGATAAAGAAGCTTGCAGGGATGGTCCTGAAACTGGCTGCCCCGTTGTTATAGGAGGAAAGATGCGATTTCTGAATTATGGTTCTGTCAATATTGATTTGATTTTCACGGTAGATCACATTGTAAAGGGTGGGGAGACACTGCAGAGCACGTCTCTTACCAAAAGTGCCGGGGGTAAGGGTGCAAACCAGAGTGCTGCCCTTGCTAAAGCTGGTGCTGAGGTTTTCCATGCAGGAAAGATTGGGGAGGATGGCATATTCCTGTTGGAACTGCTCTCAAGCTATGGGGTCGATACTTCTCTCATTCATCGTTATGAAGGGGCGACAGGTCAGGCCTTGATACAGCTTGATAGCAATAAACAGAATGCAATCATCCTCTACGGAGGAGGGAACACTGCAATTACCGTCGATGAGATTGATGAAGCGCTCAAGCAATTTTCCTCAGGTGATATGCTTGTTCTCCAGAACGAGATTGTCCACAGTGGGCACCTGATCCGTGAGGCGAAGAAAAGGGGTATGAAGGTTTGCATGAATCTGGCGCCCTTTGACCAAAGTGCACGAGATCTTCCTCTGTCGCTTGTGGATCTCCTGGTAGTAAATGAGATCGAAGGGGCAAACCTTGCCGATCTTCCAGAGGGCAGTGATTTTTCCGATATTCTGGAACAGCTTGTAAAAAACTATCCTGAAAGCGAAATTCTCCTGACTATTGGAAAGGAGGGCTGTCTCTACGGTTACCAGGATCAGAGGATCAGTGAGGGAATCTACGACACTCCTGTTGTCGATACCACCGCAGCAGGTGATACCTTCATCGGGTACTATCTGGCTTCTCTCTCACGTGGGCTCTCAGTAGGGGAGTGTTTACGTGCTGCGAGCAAAGCGGCAGGGCTTGCTGTCTCTCGCCCAGGTGCCATGGCCTCGATCCCTCTGGCTAATGAGGTATTTGACTAGGAATTCACCTAAAGATTCAGATAAAGATAGAAGCCAGTGATGTTTCCCTCATCACTGGCTTCAATATTTGCAAGCTTGTCTGTCCGGACGCGCTTCGACCTTTCTTAATTGGCAACCACGAACAACATTCTGTTCGCTCCCTCTTCTGCAACTGAATAGGTGAAGTTATACGCATTTGAATCAACTTCGAAGTATCCAAACTCATTGGCAGTAAAGGTGTTTCTCTCGGGGATGTAGGCGTGCAGCTTAAGTACTGCAGTATCCTGCATGCCAGCAGCAAAAAGAGCAGAAGAGAAGACAGTCATCAAGATGGCTGTCAGTATGATGGCTTTAAACTTCTTCATCTTCTTACTCCTTTGTAGTAGTTGTTACATCCATATAGTATGTAAGATGTAAGAAGATGTCAATATAGAAAATAAAATAAATTGTTATAATAGAAGAAATTAGATATTGTCATATGTTAGAAGAAGTGACCTATAACATATACCAATAACATCTCACATTACACAAGTTTTATGAGAAAATTTGTGAGAAGTAGTCACTTATGACATGGTGAAAACGTTGAATCTGAAGGGGAATGACTAATAATGAAGAAATATTACTTGTGGCACACCCCATGATATGACAAAAGACATGTACAAAGGTACCTGTTACTTCTGACAAGAGGTGCGTGGAAGATGTTTCGTATCTTCTTCCAACGTTACAAGCCGAGAAGTTGCAAATGGGTCTTCCGGTAGGAAGAGGGACTGCTCCCTGTGGATTGCTTGAATCGTTTGGAGAAATGGAACTCAGAACAAAACTGCAGTTTCTCTGAAATTTCCTTGATGGATTGGGTTGTGCTGGTAAGCAGCGCACGTGCCACTTCAAGCTGCAGGTTTGAGTAATATCGCATCGGGGTGGTGTTCATGCGTTTCTTGAATAGCCGTACAAAATATGAAGGATCGAGTTGTACATGGTCTGCGATCATCTGCAGATTCAGATTGTCAAAGATATGCCGTTGCATATAGCGGATGGCTTTCTCAAGGTGAACATTCTCCCCTTGATTCTCTTCCAGCTTTGTGCCGGCAGCAAGGTTGTACAAGAGGCCAAGCATCTGGTAACAGGCACTGATGCGTAATTCCTTCAATTGGCTGAGGCCCTTGTCTCTGACTTCTTCAAAGAAGAAACGCCAGTTTGTTCCAAGCCGAATAGGGTTCATCGTTTCCAGCTTATTCACCAAACCCTGTTCTTCAGGACAGCTGATCAGGGTTGCGTAATAGGTGAGACCAGCCTGACGGTCAGCCTCGATAGCATGCACGGTTCCTCCAGTGGTTACAAACAATGAGCCTGGTGAGATGGTGTATCTGCTTTGGGCATTGCTGAATGTGCCACTTCCACTGACAAAGTAGTGGACTTCGAATTGTCCAGGCTCGTGATTATGCACTCGCTGGTGCCACAGGAGTTCCTGGTCTTCATGCATTTGGAATACAAAGACCGCATCTAATAGTTCCATAAG
>NZ_JAEKNT010000388.1 GCF_016406725.1 Sphaerochaeta sp. S2
GTCTAAAACAGAAGAACCAATCCCTCTTGTTTTCTTGTAGCCTGGACTATATCACAAAGACAGGCAGAAAATCCCCTTCCTGTGCTCATGTGACAAAATCCCTTCCGTTACCTCAGGACAATATCACTTCCTAATGAGATAAAACTCAATATTCCATTTCTACTTTCTTGTGGTACAATACGAGGTACATTATAATCACGGACCTACTACTAAGGAGGGTAATCCATGAAGAAAGTAAGTATTTTGCTCTTGGTTCTGCTGATGGGCACCATGGTGTTCGCACAGGGCGGTAAAGAAGCTCCCGCACAGGCTGATGGCAGACCAACAATCCGTTTGCTCACTGATGCAACCGGTATTGATGACAAGTCCTTCAACGCAGCAGCGTGGAGAGGAATCGTAGAGTACTACGGCGATACCGTAGAGAATGCAACCGGTCGCGGTACACTGTATGATGTAGTAACTGCTCAGACCCAGGATATGTATATCCCAAATCTCCGTCAGGCTGCTGACGAGGGGTATGACTTGATCATGGTCACCGGTTTTACCTGGGCAGATGCGCTTGGTGAAGTTGCCCCACAGTATCCTGACCAGAAATTCACCATCGTTGACGTTGACTGGGTTGGACAGCCAAACGTTATGGAGTTCATCTACTCTGAAGAGCAGGGTTCCTACCTCGTTGGTTTGGTCGCAGCACTCCAGGCCAAGGAAGATGGAATTGCAAATCCAAAGTTTGGATTTATCGGTGGAGTTCCCGGTGCTACCATCACCAAGTTTGAGATGGGCTATGTACAGGGTATTCTCTCTGTCTTCCCTGATGCAGAAATCTATGACTACTATGCCAATGACTGGGGCAAGCCGGAGCTTGCTAAAGCACAGGCAAAGAACTGGTATGACATGGGTGTCTACTGCATTTTCAGTGCAGCTGGTGGAACCGGAAACGGAACCATTGCACAGGCCAAGGAGTACCGCATGCAGGGTAAGAATGTCTGGGCAATCGGCGTAGACAGTGACCAGTATGCTGACGGTCTGTACAGCGGTGATAAGAGTGCTGTACTCACCAGTATGCTCAAGCGTGTTGAAAACTCTTCCCTGATGGTCCTCGAGGCAGTTACCGACGGTTCCTTCAAGGGTGGCGTGGTCCAGATGGGCATGGCTGACGATGGTGTCGGTTACTCAACTGCGAACCCTGAACTCAGCAAGAGCGTTGTTGAGAAGGTTGAAGCAGCAAAGGCTGACGTTATCAGTGGAAAGATCAAGCTTTACAAGACCTACAAGGATGCTTTGGCCAATGGCGCAGCTCCCAGTGGGCTTTCCGCACTTGACGACTAAGTATTATTCAGCCGGCAGGAAACTGCCGGCTCTCCTTGAATCCATTGGAGTCAGTGGACTCAAAGAGAGCTGACAAAGAGGAGCTGAGGGTGAGTGAATACGCAATCGAAATGAAGAATATCACCAAGACGTTTCCCGGCGTGGTGGCAAACGACAAGGTAACACTCCAAGTAAGGAAACAGGAAATACATGCCCTGCTTGGTGAGAATGGGGCAGGTAAATCGACGCTGATGTCCATCTTGTTCGGATCGTATATTGCTGACAGCGGGGAGATATTGCTTGATGGCAATCCTGTGGAGATCAAGAATCCCAATGTAGCAACATCACTGGGAATCGGTATGGTGCACCAGCACTTCAAGCTTGTACAGAACTTCACGGTCACTGAGAATATTGTATTGGGAATGGAGCCAGTGAAGGGACGTGTCCTTGATCTGAAAAGTGCTCGTGAGCGTGTTTCCAAACTTAGTAAACAGTATGGACTGCAGGTTGACCCGGATGCCTTGATCGAGGATATATCGGTCGGGCAACAGCAGCGTGTCGAGATTCTCAAGACCCTCTACCGTAATGCAAACATCATCATCTTTGACGAACCTACTGCGGTCCTTACCCCACAGGAGATTGATGAACTGATGGAAATTCTCAAGGCTCTGCGGGCTGAGGGCAAGACCATCCTGCTCATCACCCACAAGCTTAGGGAGATCAAGGAAGTATCTGACCGTTGTACAGTACTGAGACGAGGAACCTATATCGGCACTGTTGATGTTGCCGATGTCAGTGAGCAGGAGCTCGCTGAGATGATGGTAGGTCGTGCAGTTAAATTTGAGATCGAGAAACCGGAGAAGAAGGTTGGAGAGGTAAAACTCAGCTTGCAGCACCTTGAAGTAAAGGATGAGAATGGGGCAGTCAAAATCAAGGACCTGAATCTTGATATCCATGACGGTGAGATTGTCGGTATTGCAGGAGTTGACGGTAATGGCCAGAGTGAGCTGCTTGGTGCCATTACCGGTCTGATTCCTCTCTCTGGTGGTTCCATCATCCTCGATGGAGAGCCCATCGAGCAACTCACCATTCGTGAACGCATTGAAAAAGGCCTAGGTTATATACCGGAAGATCGCAGAAAATACGGGGTTGTTGGAGAGTTCTCAATTGCAGAGAACTCTGCCATCAAGAGCTACTACAAGAGTCCTTATAGGAAGCAATTCGGCATCCTTGATTTTGAAGCCATGAAAACGAGCGCTGAAGAACTAATCGAACAGTTTGATATCAGAAGCGCTGAGGGACCGATCACCAAGGCAGGCAGCCTCTCTGGAGGAAACCAGCAGAAGGTCATTGTTGCCAGGGAGATTTCTCTTTCTCCCAAGGTCCTGGTGGTTGCCCAACCAACTCGTGGATTGGATGTTGGTGCCATCGAGTACATCAGAAAGAGAATAATAGATGAAAGAATGAAAGGACGCGCTATATTGTTGGTCTCTCTGGAATTGGATGAGATCATGAACCTGTGCGACCGTATCGCAACCATCAGCAAGGGGAGCATCGTAGCAGTGAACAAGCAACATGAAGTCACCGAGCGAGAGATCGGCATGATGATGGCTGGGTCCCATAAGGAGGCACAGGCATGAAGCTAACCCGGGAACGACTCATACAATCTGACGGGGCCGTTTCGGTCCTTGTCGTAGTCCTTGGTTTCCTTGTAGGGACCATCCTGGTTGCCTTGGTGGGTAAGAATCCGCTTAACATGTACAAGGCAATCCTACAAGCGCTCAGTGGATACAACATTGACAACGGAAAGATGAACATCCGCTATATGGTGAGACTCTCAACTACTCGGTTCCCTTCATCCTCTGTGGACTTTCCATGGGGTTTGC
>NZ_JAEKNT010000389.1 GCF_016406725.1 Sphaerochaeta sp. S2
GAATGAAAGAGGGAATTCATCCATACGTGAACTGATATGGAGAGAGCCGACTTCCTCTAGGGGGAGATTGTATACTGAAAGCAGGTTGAACCGCTCATCAAGTGATAACTCCCCCTGAAGCTGTCTCCCGAGCACATTCCCTTGGTATGAGAGGCGGGTATAGAGGGGTCCATCGGTGAAAGAAGATGTCAGTTCCTCAAAAGTAAGGGAGGCGCTCAATGAGGAGCGATCTTTCTCATAACGAACTGTTGATGTGAGCGGGGAAGCAGCTTCTATCCCCTCTGAATGCAGGGAGAACGTACTGCTGGAGGACATGCTTGCTGAGGCATTTTCAAGAGCAGCATCTTTCAGTTGTGCATCGCCGGTAATGGATACGGAATCCAGGCGAGCTGTAAGATCTTCTCGTTGGTAGGTTATCTGATTGAGCAATACGGATGCTTCGATATTCCCACCCTCGCTCTGGTACCGGGCATTAAGAATCAGATTGTCACTGTCTAGGGAGAGTGTATCCTGCACAATGAAGGTAAGCGGTTCTCCCTCCTTAGTCGCAGCACCAAGGGAGAGTTGTCCTTCACCCCAGGTCCCTTGCAGTGTGGTTGTTGGGGCATACAATACCATCTGATTGCTGCGCATGATCATTTCGTCAAACGAAAGCGTTGCAAGTTGTGGCCTACCTTGTTCCAGTGATACCGTACCACTGAACTCTGGTATTGAAAAAGATAGGCTTGGTAGTTGTGCATCGACATTTGCTGCAGAGAGGGATAGCAACCCTATATCTGTTGGAAGATTGAAACCTGTGATGGATCCTTGGGCTACAAGGTTTTCCATGCTGCCAGACCCTTGTTGTGTAGTAAGCGTAGAGAGCGATGAGGTAAAGGAAACAGTACCCTCTTTATTGAGATTGAGAATGGTTCCCTCCAGAGCAATATCGGTACTGCCGGTCTGGAGCGATACGCCTCCTGCTCTTGCCTGCAGTGAAGGAAGGCTATCTCCTCTCTGCATCACAAAATTGAAGGCAGCTTGGTGTACATCAGCGGTGAATGTGGAAGTACTAAAGGAGCCTTCCAACGAGTTTGTATTGACTTGGAAGGTATTCTCCTGCAACCAGCGGCTGATGAGATCTGATGATTCATCACCACGCCGTGGGAGTGAAGATGATTCATCGAGTTCTACCTGTACTTCTTCCAGTTCGAGAGACACACGTTTGTTTCCTTGCATGACAGATTGGACAAGCAAGGGAATCCCTCCCCTTATGGTGCCCTCTTCTGCAGAGGCGAGGACCTTTTCATCTTTTTCCAAGGAAGGGTTGAGAATGGTCAGGTCCCTGAGGAATGTACGTTCTATACCGGTTGCGGAGAAGGTAAATGAGCCGCTCTTCTCGAGGGAGGAAATCAAGTAATCGGAAAGATATCGGCTTGGATTGCGCATATCAAGATATACCATCCCCCATAGGGTGAGAATGGCACAACTGACAAGCACGAGTACTGAGATGGCTATGTCCTTCAACGTTGTATGATATCGCACGCCTCTTACACCTTTCTGTACAAGTATAGCCGATAGTGCATGGCTTGGGCACCTCCCTTTTCCAGATTATCTCTCATTAATGCGTGAAAAAACTGATTTACCTTGTGGTGTATTTACCGTACCATAGAGATACGATAGGAGATATGGATATGCCTTCAGTATTGCAGAATTTTGTTGTTTTCGAGGGATTGGATGGAGCTGGTACCACTACTCAGATGCAGTTGCTTGCAGAATACTGTGACCAGAATGACCGCCCTTGCCGTGCAACCTTCGAACCTACCAATAAACCAATCGGACGGCTTGTCCGTTCCGTGCTGAGAAAGCAAATTGTAACAACGCCCTTGTCACTGGCGATGCTCTATGCAGCTGACCGAGAAGACCATCTCAATAATCCGGTTAATGGTCTTATGCGGGACCTGGATGAGGGAAAGCTGGTCATCTGTGACCGCTATTTATACTCTTCCTTGGCGTACCAGAGTGTTGACAGTGATTTTGAGACGATACAGAGGCTCAATGCCTTCCCTTCCCCCCAGTATTTATTCTTCATCGATACTCCGGTTGATGAATGCCTGAGAAGGATCAAGGGAAGAGGGGATCAGGAGGAGTTGTTTGAGCGTCATGAGTTTCTCGAAAAGGTAAAAGAGAACTATGAGCGCATCTTTGAGACACTCGGCAAGGAAGTCACGCTGGTGAGACTTGATGGGCTCCTCCCGAAGGAGGAGATTGCAAGAAACATCCAGGAGATTCTCTTCTAGCGGATGAACATTGCATCCCCGTAGCTGAAAAAGCGATACTCCTTGTCTACGGCATGCTGGTAAGCTCTATCGATGAGGTGTTTTCCTGCAAAGGTAGAGACAAGTACCAGCAATGTTGATTCAGGGGTGTGGAAGTTGGTCAGGAGCTGGTCAACCACTTTCCATTGGTAGGGGGGTCGGATAAAGAGATTTGTCCGCCCTTCTCCACTCTCAAGGCGTTGCTCTGCGCTGTTGAAGGCGCTCTCAAGAGTTCTCACACTGGTTGTCCCTGTAGCTACAATTTTTCTGCCATCCCTATGAGCCTGGGTTATGATGTTTGCAGCTTCCTCACTGATCTCATACCGTTCATAGTGCATTTTATGGTCATCCAGATGCTCTGTTCTGACTGGAAGGAATGTACCCGGTCCAACATGCAGAGTTATGGGGACTATCAAGCAACCCTTTTCCCGTATTGAAGAGAGAATATCCTCAGTGAAGTGAAGCCCCTGGTTTTTATACAAATATGACGTTGTAGACGAATTTAGAGCGGTA
>NZ_JAEKNT010000390.1 GCF_016406725.1 Sphaerochaeta sp. S2
GTCATATAGTTGTCTGGCTACTTCGCTAGGATTTCTTGCCGTATGTAATTTTTTACACTCTATTACGAGAAGTAGACCAGTAGTCTCATGATAAACCAATACATCAATATCACCAAAATCTTCTGAAAATTTCTTGTTCAACAGATGAGTTAACTTGACTTCAGTATATACCCTCATTGAATCAAATTTTTGAAATTCTCTGGAAACTTCTTGATTGAAATCCATTCCAACTTGATTGCTCTTAAATCCGATCCACTTTTTCATTTTTAACGATGTAGCTTGTTCTGCACTAAATCTAGCTTCGTAAAATGAAATTAGATTATATTTAAAACTTTCCATCAATAACGATGGGGCAATTATCAGCTTCTGTCCACTTCGGATAATACTTTTTGAGACTAACGATAATTTACGTTGGAATTTCCATGGATAAATATCAGATAATTTATATTCACTTGGTATATCTGACCACTTATTTCTGCTCTGTAAGCAAAAACGATTAAGAAAAGATTCAACTAATTGCCTATCGCAAAATACTGCAATTTTATCAACTAATGAATCATAAGTATCGTTTATGATCAATAGGCCATTTTCTATCCCTATATTAATTATTGAATCTACAATTTTAAAACCCTCCTCAACAGTAAAGGAAAATTCATCTTTCCAAGCTTCGATAAATTTGGAAGGTAAATCTCTGTCAATATCCCTAATCGTTTCATGTAAAGAAGACTCTATCGAAAATTCATTCGAATATTCGTTCACTTTATATGAAGTTTGATTCTTAATCATTTGTATTGCATAAGGAATGAATACACTTTCTGCATAATCTTTTTCAGATAGGATATCCCCCAAAGGTGAGACGGTTAATGATGAAGGAGCACAATCATATTTTATTTCATCTGATAATCCCCCATATTGCATTAGTAAGTTTATAAGAGAGGATATCCTATTAACCTCAATCTCACCTGGTATCTGTCCACCAGAATCAAGACATTCACAATTAGCAATTTCAATTCCAATTCTACAAGTAATTTTCATAAAAATGAGATCCGCCAACTCGTTCAATACAATTTTTTGTGCTTTGTCTTTATTCTTATGACAGCCAATATTGGACTTATATGTTCTTTCAAATTCATCAATTAATGCATCTAGGGAAATAATATTATTTAGGAAAAGTGTAATCATTTTCACTTTATCAAGAAGTTTTAATATATTCTTAATTTTATCGATAAGTGTATCAATGACTTGGGCAAGCAATCTGGTGCAATTCTCTCTACCATGAATTTCTGGACTATCCTCTATGGAACGGACGTTCCATGCTAGACCATTTTTTGCCATGTAAAAAGTTATTTTATCAAGTCTTATAGGTTTTCTAATTTGATCTCTCATCCAGTCATAGTATTTTGAGGCATTGAATAAGTGACAGTGTTTTGCATATTCATCATCAAATAAACTGTCCAAAATTTCTTGTACTGGATTTTCTGTAACCTTTACTCCTAATAATGCAGAAAAAAGACTACTTATTATAGCTTTCTCTGCATCATTCGTTCCTGAATAAAACCCGTGCAGTAAGTTCTTTGCACACTGAGTATCAATAAATATTGCTTCATCTGTACATCGAATAATTTTTGTCTGGATATCATTCGATAGAGTAATATAATTGCTTCCTGAAAATTCAATTTTTGACGGTACTTCAAAATTGTTAAGTGTCACCTTCCAAATAAATATTTTATTCTCGATCCTATACTCATTTTGCATTCGGAAATTTGCAAGCCAAAGAGATAGTCCCTCCCAAAGAGAATTAGCA
>NZ_JAEKNT010000391.1 GCF_016406725.1 Sphaerochaeta sp. S2
GTGTATCTCTTGTTCACCTCTTCAAAGGAACCACTTCTTGCAGCAACGGGGAGTTTTTCGGCGTTTATGGCTTTTCCCTCATACAGGGTCTTACCCACTGTCTGATCATAACTGAAGGTGGTGAAAAGCTGTGCAAACCGGTCTTCTCCACTCAACTTTAGGTCGATCAGGCGGGCAACTTCCTTTCCTTGCCCCATCGCCTCAGCTGCAGTGGAAGGTCCGTTGATGACATCCCCAATCGCCCAGACATGCTCTTGGTTGGTCTCATACATGTATGGATTCACTTCCAGATGGCCCCGCCGGGAGACGGCAAGCCTCTCTTTCTGCAAGAGTTCTGTATCTACCCGTTCCCCGATCGCTACAATGACTGTATCGCAGGGAAGCGAGCGGATGGTGCCGGTACCTCTACGGATTCTTCTACCGCTGAGGTCATATTCACCTATCTCCAGCTCCTCCACCTCAAGGGCTTCAAGTCTTCCCTTCTTGTCTCTGGCAACCTTTTTGGGTGCAACGTTGAAGATACAGGGGATACCTTCACTGAAGGCTTCCTCGATCTCACTCTCATTGGCCGGCATATCTTCTTTATCTCTTCTATAAGCAATGGTTACTTCTACTCCGATTCTCCAGAGAGACCTGGCAACATCGATGGCGACATTGCCGCCTCCAATAATGACAACCCGCCTGCCAACCGAGGGGACCTCACCCTCAGCAAGAGCGTTGAGGACATCGGTACCTTGCACTACCTGACCCTTATCAGCACCATCAAGCTGCAAGGTTGCATGATGGTACGAGCCAAGAGCAAGAATGACTTCATCATAGTTGCCTTTGAGATCAGAGAGCCACATGTCCTTACCGAGTCGCTTGTTAAAGGCAAAGGTAATGGGAAGTTGCTCAAAGAGCTCCAACTCCTTTGCAAGCACTTCACTTGGCAGTCTATAGCTTGGTATGCCATAGCGAAGCACACCACCTGCTTCCTTGTGTTCATCGTAGATGGTCACCTCATGCCCAAGACGAACAAGGTAGAAGGCTGCACTCAAACCAGCTGGGCCTGCTCCTACAATTCCAATCTTTTTGCCGGTGGATGCAGGAATCCTTGCAACCATCTCCTGATACACATCCTGCTCGTTACCCATCTTATAGAGCGTATCTGCAAGGTAGCGATGCAGTTCCCCCTGATGCACAGGAGCATCCAAGGTATCTCGTCTACACCTCATCTGACAGTGGAAGTGGCATATTCTTCCCAGTGTTCCAGGCAGGGGGTTGTCTTCCAAGGTGGAGGTAAAGGCCTCTACCAATCGATTCTCCCTGAGCAGTGCAATATAGGCGGGAATCCTCATGGAAAGTGGACAGGAGTTTGAACAGAGCTCATCCACCAGCGCTTCACATGTTCCTGCCACGCAGTGCTTTCTTACGATATGGCTTTCATATTCCTCAGGGAAATAGCGTAGTGTTGTCAGTACAGGATTGGTAGCAGAC
>NZ_JAEKNT010000392.1 GCF_016406725.1 Sphaerochaeta sp. S2
CCAGTGCATCGGGGGGAATCATGAAATCGACCGCATCACCCGGCATGAGTTCAATACCTAGGAAGATGAGGAAGCTGATAACCAAGAGCATGGGAATCAGCAGCAGAAATTTTCTGATGATGAATGCTATCACAGTTGTAACCTCTTGAAGGGAATCGAGAAAAGGTGGCTGTGAACAAACCTGTCCACAGCCACCGGTAAATCCACACTGCTACTTGATGTTTGCAGGGTGGGGGAACTGGTTCACCCAGAAAACACGCGTATAGCGGATATTGACTGGAGTGACGGCCATGTGATCAATCTTCTCGATGGAGAGAGAGTCGGCAACGCTCTTGCTCCAAGCGTAGTCAATGCGCCCACTTTCGGCATTCTTCACGAGGTTGCTGTCGTTTTCACTACTGGCATTCATGAAGATGGTCTTGATGTTTCCTGTTCCACTTCGGTAGTAGGAAGCATTGCGCTCGAGTATTGCATAGTTACCCAAGACGGTTTCCTTTACCTTGAACGGACCAGTACCTACAGGCTTCTGCCAGAATGCATTCTGCTGGAATGTCACCGGGTTGCTTCCTTTCAGAATATGAGAAGGGAGCATCGGCCATTGACTGAAGGTAAGCAGCGCATTGGGGTCGAGGATCTCGAAGGTAATGGTAACCTTGTTACCGTCAACCTTGATGCCACTCAAGGAAGAAGCTGAGCCCTCTACATAGGCGGAAGCACCCTTGATAGACTTGAAGGTATTCAGTGCAACTGCGTTCAAGCCAGGAGTCTTGAGGAAGTACTCAATGGAGAACACTACGTCTTGCGCTGAGAAAGCTGCACCGTCATGCCACTTCACATCACTGCGCAAGTCGAAGGTAATCTGCATCCCATCAGGGCTTACGCTGTAGCTCTTTGCAAGCATTCCATCGGTAGGGGTCAAATTTGCATCAGCGTTGATCAACTTGTCAAACAACAGCTCCTGATAGAGATAGAGACCGGGGTTTACCATGGGAGCTTCATAGAACTCCATCGGTCCACCATTGGTGTACATCATGCCGTCCTTGCTGTCGATCTTCCAGTCAAGAATGTTCTTATTGAAGCTGAACTGGTCGTTGCCCAAATCACTTCCTGCAATGTCAAGCTTATTGCTGGTGTAGATGAACGATAGCTGGTGGTACAAGGGAATGTTGTACATGTTCTCATTGATATCGCGCTGCAATGCCTTGAATGCTGCTTTCTGTTTCTCAACATCGGCTGTTGCACGGGTTGCCTGTACCAGTTCATCCAGTCCTTCCTGCCAGGGAATTGAAGAGTTGTTGCTGGCAGTACTCTCAAAGCGGTCGTAGAACTCGTTCTCGCTCAAGGCTGCAACTGCTGCATACGCAAGGTCCCACTTCACAGCTGAAGGCCCATTCTTGCGGTCGGCAGGGGGTACCCACAACTGACTGGCAAGGTCGCCTTCCAGTTTGCGGAATGAGGACTTGACGCCAACAGCTGCCCAGTACTGCTGAATGATGGCCATCAAATCTACAGTCTGCTGGTCGCCATAGTAATATACTACATCCAAGGTGTAGTCTTTCGGCCAGCCTGCTTCATCCAGGAGAGCCTTTGCTTTCTCTGGATTGTAGGTATAAGGATCTAATCCATCGGCCAACCAAGAACCAGGACTGGTCATTGCCACTGCCCTCTGGGCCTTTCCTTCAAACAACTCATCGACAATAGTTTCCATATCAATGGCCAGACGGAGTGCTTGGCGGATGCGTACATCGGCCAAAGGAGTGCCTTGGGATTCCCAAACGGCTGCAGTAGGTGCCACCTCTTGTGTACCTGCTGCGAATACTCCCAAGCATAAGCTCAGCAGCAACACAATTGCAGTAAGTTTTTTCATAATAATCTCCTTTTACTGTATTGTAGTTTGTACTACAAAGTCAGTATTGAACGAAATATCCCATCTGTCAAACTATTTATCCAATAAATTCATTAAAAATGAAAACAACTTCGAAAGAAGCCTTCACTTACTCTCCATTCTCTTAAATCCGGTATTTCTTTATCTATAACCTGCTATATAGTCAATAGACTGCTATATCGTGGGTCTCACATAGCAAAACCGATATTCCCCTCATACATCACTTAGGTAGCATGTATTATCGCTTTAACTCCTGTTTTTATGCGGAAAAGAATATTTGTAGGACAAATGTAAAGATTTCTCGCTTACAACTGTTTTCCAACGCTCAAGCCTTCCTCACCGGCTCAACAACTCATAGAAAGTGGAGGCACACAAGTACATAGGAAGTTCCTGATAACTCGGAAGGTAGGCTAGAACCGAACCTTCCAGACTGTGTATCTGATAGATAGCTAGATAGATGAATAGCGTAAAAGATTACAGACAATTGAACAGAGGCAAATCTAATTCTGTTCCTCATCTTTCTATTGTTTTTCTTGTATTCCAGTTCAGAATTCTTTATTGATTAGTAACATATCATATACAAGCATCTCTACGAAGAGCCAATTCAATGGTAGAATAGGAGCATTATGGCAACAAAGACAGTTATAATCGACAAGATATACCATGATATCAGGGATAAGATCCTGAAGAATGAATATATTCCTGGCAGCAAGCTTAGTGAAAACTCCCTCTCGGTTGAATACAACTGTAGTCGGACCCCTGTAAGGGAGGCAATCAAGCGCCTTGAACAAGATGGCTTTGTATTGGTACTACCCCAGAGCGGGTCCTATGTGAAGGAACTGACAGTCAAGGATTACCAACACATTGCAGAAGTCAGAACATACCTGGAAAGCCTAGCCTTCCGCTTGAATTGTGAACATGCAGTAGACATTGCCCCATTCAGCGCCATCCTCGATGAGATGGATACGTGTGACATGGATGACCCGAGTGATGTAATGCGATTCAGCGACCTACACTTCAAATTCCACCTGGAGATGGTTCGCTCTTCAGGAAACGAGATCCTTCTTACTACCTTCAGCAGGCTGAACCTGAACACGAACAGCCTGCTTTTCTACCAACGCCTCAGCAACCTAGGAAAGAAACAGACCCAGGAAGAACACAGGAAAATCCTTGCATATCTGGAAAAACAGGACAGGAACAAAGGAGAGAAGTTCATGTTCGCCCATCTCTGGCGCAAGAGAAATGCCTATAAGCGAAGCAGGGAGTAGTCAAGTCTACTCATTCAAGATATTGCATTTACATGCTTGGTAACAATCAGGTCTGCACCGGTTCCAGCTATGTCTTTCAAAGCCACCTGCCCGATTCTCACTGGTGCAAGCAGGATCACTTTTTTTGCCTCAGCCATCACCTTGAAAAGGCTGGCCTTGGGCACCGGCCTGTTCAATCGGACACTTGCAACGGGCAATTCTCCTCCCTTTACGACTACGGAAGTTGAGAGGGTACGCATTGCATCGGTCAGCTCTTGCTGTACATACGATCTGCCTTTGGCACAATTGTTGCCAGTCAAGGAAATCATTTCATTATCTTCAATCTCTGCGACCATATCACAGCCAATGGGACAGATGATGCAGGTATATTCTCTTGTCATATAATGGTTATCTCCAAGTTTTTCTCTGGATTAATCCTTTCTGCAGAGACGGGAAGCTGGATCATCTCAGCGGGCAGGACTTTGGCGAATTTCTTGCTGGTGATGGTCTCATTTCCCTGTTTCACGAGAACTGTACAACCACGACCCGGCCTTTTCGGCCTCAGGGAGAGCGTAAAGTCCTTCTTACCAGTAATTTTCTGCGGAACTGCATAGGCTACAGAGGCATCTACAGCAATCTCAATTCCTGCCATCCCAAATAAGGAAGAGCAGAGATATGCTTGTATGGAATGGGCCATACGTTCAGCCTCGGTGGAGACAAAATCCACAAGGTCGTGGACCTGTAGGACATTGCCAGAGGCGAAGATACCAGCACAACTTGTCTGGTAATGTTCATCCACTACAGCCCCTTTGGTCATTGAATCGAGTACAACACCGGCACCGAGGGAAAGCTCATTCTCAGGGATGAGCCCTACAGAGAGAACAAGCGTATCACAGCTATATACTTGTTCTGTTCCCACAATCGGTCGATACTGTTCATCGACCTGTGCTACGGTTACACCTTCAAGGCGGGCGTGGCCTTTGATATCAACCACAGTATGGCTCAAGAGAAGAGGAATTCCATAATCATTGAGACACTGCTCGATATTGCGTGGCAGACCACTTGCATAGGGCTGGACCTCAAGAACAGCTTTTACATGTGCCCCCTCAAGGGTCAACCTACGGGCCATGATCAGACCGATGTCACCGGAGCCAAGTATCACCACCTCTTTTCCCGGCATGATGTTCGCCAGATTCATATAGGATTGGACAACCCCTGCAGTATATACTCCTGCGGGCCTGGTCCCTGGAATACTGATCGCACCACGTGTCCGTTCCCTGCAACCCATGGTCAAGGCTACCGCCTTGGCCTGGAATTCCAACACACCTCTTCTCGAGACGGCGGTCACAATCCTTGCAGCAGTCACTTCGGTTACCGTCACCTCAGTCATATAGGGAATGTTCAGCTCTCTTACCTCATCAATGAAGCGCTGGGCATATTCAGGACCACTTAGTGATTCACCAAACCGCTGAAGGCCGAATCCATCATGGATGCATTGCCGCAGGATACCTCCCAATTGCTTCTCCCTCTCAAGGATCAGAATATTGGTAATCCCAAGCTTGTACAGCTGGACGGCTGAAGCGAGTCCGGCAGGCCCTCCACCGATGATAATGACATCCTTATTCTCCATCCAGGACCTCCCTTACCTTGCCGATGAACATCCCAGAGCTCTTGTGTTGGTACATCACCTCATATTCTTTCACTTTGCACTGCTCCTGGATCAGGGCAGTGATTCGTGTTTCACAGTACCCCCCTTGGCATCTACCCATGCAGGCCCGGGTTCGGTTCTTGATGCCCGTCAAGGTCACCGCCCCAAGGGGATTGTTGATCGCCTGGACAATCTCAGCCCGTGTAACAGTTTCGCAGCGACATACTATCTCACCATAGTCAGGATCAGTGGCTATGAGTTCTTTCTGCCGTTCTTTCGACTGTTCTGCAAAACGTACAATTCCCTTCCTGTATGGATTGAAATCATTGTTTACCTCCAGTACTTCCTTTTCCTGTATCTTTGCCACCACCCGGCGGGCAATTGGCAAGGCGCAGGTAAGCCCTGGAGACTCGATTCCGATCAGGTTCACCACCCCTGGATGGTCATCTCTGGTCTCGATAAGGAAGTCCAGAACCTCACCTGTCTCAGGGTCTATCCTTTTCCAACGGGTCCCGGCAAAATTCCTGATGAAATACTCAGCCTTCATATGCTTGAATATCGCCGACCCGTCTTTTACAAGACCCTGCATATGATCGCGAGTGCAAGCATAATCGTCAGGGCTCTCGGTGATATAGGAATCAGGGCCGACCAAGATGTTTCCGTCGACAGTAGGTGTTGCATGGGTGGAGAAGCCCCCTTTTGCATTGGGTGCTGGATAGACGGGGATATTCATGAACTCCTTGGCTTTCTTGTCCAACACATAATACTCTCCCTTGAAGCCCTTCACCTGGTGACCATGCAAGCCCAGCATTTCCGATATGGTTACACAATGCATCCCGGCGCAGTTTACAATCCAGCGGCTGGAAAAAACCGAATCACCAGCTGTAACCTGAAAGTACTCCCCCTGCCTTTTGATTGCCTTGACTTCACTGTCAAAGAAAAAGTCCACACCGTTCTGATGGGCATTCTCCGCAAGGGCTATGGTGTACAACATCGGATTAAGGATGCCAGAATCTGGGCTGTATAGGGCAAACTCTCCCCCAGCACTGTCATCAATCTGGTTAAGCCTGGCCTTGTCGATCATCTCCAGGCCTTGCACCCCGTTCAACTCACCGATTCTCTTGAATTTGAGGATATTTTCCATGTCCTCATCACTAAAGCCTACCACCACTTTACCGGTTCGCTTGAAGGGTATATCCAGTTCCTTTGCCACCTGGTCAAACTCACGATTCCCTTCCACCGCACACTCGGCTTTCAGGGAACCAGGTTTGTATGTGAAACCTGCATGGAGCATGCCGGTGTTCCTGCAGGAATTACCGCACGCCACATCGAGTTCTTTCTCAAGGACACCGATCTTAAGACGGTATCTGGAAAGTTCCCTCGCAACAGCTGATCCGATGACTCCACCCCCTATGACAAGGATATCGTAGGTATTTTCCCTCATGCATTGTCTCCTGTAGCCTCTCTAAGGTGTTCAGCATAGACTCTATTTCTTTGTAGATGCTTCCTCATGGCAATCTCCGCACGTTCGGGGTTTTTATCCCTGATGGCGTCCATGATTTCCCGGTGTGTTGCAATGGTTGTCTCGGTGAGAGGTTTTCCATACAAGTAAGCGAAGATCTTGACAGCAGAATGGATGATCGGAATAAGTGTTGATGCCAATTGATTGCCTGATGCCTGTGCTATCGTTTCATGGAAAGCGATATCTTCATCTGTCCATGGTAACCCTTTTGCAATATTTGCCTCTATCGCCAACAAGGATTCCTCAATCTTCATCATCCCTTCCTTGGTTACACGTTTGGCAGCAAGAGAAGCAATCTGGGGTTCGATCATGAGGCGCATCTCATACAGGTCCATAGACAGTTTCTTCTTGTCCTTGATATAAGCCAGACCAAGCGGGTCCTCGACCTGACCCGGCCTTTCAGCTACAAACGTACCGGTCCCCCGCTTGATCTCAACAACATGCCTGGATATCAGGATCTTGATCGCTTCCCTAATGGTACCCCTACCGACATCCAGTTTTTCAGCGAGCTGAAATTCACTGGGCAGCTGCTGCCCTGTCTTGAACTCGGCATTCATGATGGTTTCTGCCAATCGATCAGCAGTCTGCTCCGCCAGGGTTTTCTTGGTACGGATAGTTGTTTCCATGTCTAATCCTTTATATATAACCACAGATTAACACGTATGACGTGCTACGTCTAGAATATTTGAGAATACGCCCATGAAGATTGGCGAAAAGGTGTTCATGCATAGAGAGCATTGAGATCAACTGAAGAGCCAAAAAAAACTCCCTCAAGCTTGCACCCTTGAAGGAGTTCCGCATATGCGCGGCCTGCATCTGCCGTTACCTCATAATGAGGGGGAAACAACGACAAGATACACGGTGGGAGAGAGTATATGACATAAGCTACTCGCACACTCGTTTGGACATTTACACTATATCAACAAAAACCTTGTCTGTTAAGTCCTTTTAAGACTTTTTTTCATTTCTTTGTTTATGAACAAATTGCTACTACTCGATTGCTTTGTATCAGTACATCTCATACACAATCGAAACCGTGGAAGAGACTTCCATGGATCCTGCAGGAATCTCGGTAGCCATGTCATAAGCAACAGCAGAGGCTGCTTCCATCTTCATCCTTGTATTGTATGGATTGGAAGCAACGGAATATTCACTGATGGTGATGGGGGATCCAACCTGCATGGAGGAACTTTCTGCATAGAGCTCTGCTTTTGCCTTTGCATTCCCGATTGCTTCCAATCGTGCCTGCTTTAGTGCTTCACTCTTGTCCTCCTTGTCAAGCTGTACAGAGTTTAGGTAGATACCACTGACTTTTCCCATCTGATCAATAATGGAACCAAGGGCCTTCAGGTCACGTACCTTCACTGAAAGACTCTGGCTTGCAACCTGCCCTTCCAGGATCTGTTCTCCTTCATCCCATCGGTAACTGGGCCTCAAATTCAGTGAAGTGGTCTTGATATCAGCTTCAGCAATCCCATACTCATCAAGGACAGAGCGGAGCTGTGCCAGCTTTGCATTCGCAAACCTCTGGGCTTCTTCAGTAGTCTTTCCCAGTTCACTGACCTGGATGGAGAACGTAGCAATATCAGGGGTGACGGTAACCTTTGCCGTTCCATTCACCTCGATTGTCCGCACCAAATCCTTTCCCGTCATACAGGATGAGAATAAAATGACCATGGCAAGCGCCAATACAGGCAACACAAGACGTATTCGTTTCATCGCAGTTACTCCTTCTCCAATGTGGTCACCAACTCAGGACGCTTTTGTGCCTCCCGAAGAAAGAAACCCAAGGCAATCATCATAATACCATTATCATAAATGCCGGTGCCCATATCCGCAACCACCTGGGCTACCGGTACAGAGAACACATCCAGTTGTTCGTTCGGATCGAGTTCCTGTTCGGTTACATGCTCAGCACCCTCGACGAGATAGAAATAGGATCGGTTGTTCATGAATGCGGAGTTGGGACTGACATTTCCCAGAGCAGTAACCCTGCCACCGGCAAGGCCTGTCTCCTCCCGCAGCTCCCTGAGGGCAGCATCGAAGGGATCTTCCCCCTCTTCCACCACCCCGGCAGGAAACTCACGGGTAACGGTATTCGACCCATGACGGAACTGTTCTTCCATGATCATCATGGGAACACCACTCTCGTCACGGTACCAAGGGATTATCGTTACCCAGTTGGGTGCGTCCACCTCTATAAAGGAAGAGCTCCGTCCATCAGTACTGGTACGATGAACGGTACAAATATCAAAGATGGGCCCCTTGAAGACCCGCTGACGCTGTCCAGACTTCCAAATGAGATGCTTCGTCTCTTTGCTCCCCCCTTCTTGCGAAAACGGATCAAACATATGCTTACTCTCCTTTCCTGGATGGGCAGTTACTGCTGCATGAGGAACAAGCAGAAGGTGCACAGGAAGCAGTTCCAGCAAAATCGGTCGATCGATGGGACGAGACAGCAGTACCGCTGTTGATCATCTCTGCAATTGCCTTCAATGCAGCAGAGGAAGGACTGGTAGGTTGCATACTCAGATAGCTCTTGCCGGCATCCTCAGCCTCCATGAGAGGTACTTCCAGAGGGACACGTCCCAGGAAGGGAACGCCCATCTGTTCACACATCTTCTTTCCCCCACCAATTCCGAAGATGGGGATTTCTGTATTACAGCCTGGACAAATAAGACCACTCATGTTTTCCACGACACCCAGGATTGCCACACCCATCTTCCTCGAGAAGCTCACACTTCTTCGGGCATCCAGAATGGCTACTTCTTGTGGAGTGGTTACGATGACCGTCCCGGTAAGTTCTGGAATCGTCTGGCAAACAGTGAGCTGCTCATCACCGGTACCCGGAGGGGAATCAATGAGCAAATAGTCCAACTCTCCCCAATTCGCTTGGGCAAGGAACTGTCTGATGGCTGCAATTTTCATGGGTCCACGCCATACAATGGGGCTATCGGGGTCTATTGCAAAGGCAAGGCTCATTACCTTCAACCCTGGTCGGGCTTCAACTGGATAGAACGTCTCGCCACCATTCTCAGTAGTGAGAATTTCCTTTTCACAACCAAGCATTTTTGCAACGTTCGGTCCATGCAGGTCCGTATCAAGAATGCCGACAGTACATCCACTGTCAACCAGTGCATTTGCCAGATTCACGGTAACGGTGGTCTTTCCCACCCCACCTTTTCCACTCATGACCAGGATTTTTCTCCCGATCTTATCCATATTTCCCCTAATTGCCTTGTCTTCAGCAATTCGCTGTGCAAAATCCATTCCTTCAGCCATATATATCCTTCTTCTTTCAGTAATTTTACCACAGAGTACCTTACTGCAAAGCATGAAAACAGACAAGTGAAGCAGACTACAGAGAAGCCTCCATGGAAGATTCTATAAAAAGGTATCCAGATAATTGTATACAGGCAAACCAAAACTTCCAAAGTGGGGTGTTTTTTCGCAATGTTCACAACTTAAGAAAACCTGAGGTTTGAGCAACCCCTCAAGTCATATTTAATTGTATTATTTGCAATAAATTAAGACTCTTTTTGCCAAATGTTATATAATAACAATATCATAATTGTATAACTGAGGGCACCTCATGAACATATTCTCCCGTACCTGGTTCCATCGTTTCAGCACTTCCTTCTCAAACCCGAACCTTCTCACGAAGGCAAGAATGGAAGCCTTCCCCAGGGCTTTTGCCCGTGAGCGCAAGTTGAACTTCAGACGTACTATCCTTACAATACTTGATGTCGGGCGTGAGTCCTCCAGCTTGAAGCAACACAGGCTGTCCGAATATTTCAGGAAGCCAGGGGAAGAGATGGAAGTGACGCAACAAGCCTTCAGCAAGGCAAGGAACCAGATTTCCGAGTATCCGCTCAGGACTCTCTTCGAGCAGCAGATCGAGGACGAGTATCAGGGGCTGATGGGTAGGCTTCCTGCCCGCAGTGACAGCGGATGGACATATCTTGCTGTCGATGGGACCAAGATAGCCCTTCCCAACCTTCCCGAGCTGAGGGAGAAGTATTTCTGCATCGGTGCGAGCGCATCTTCCCCCACCGCCCTGGGCTCCTGTCTGTACGACATCAGCAACAACCGCCTGATAGATGCGGCTTTCTCATCCGAATACAATGAACGGTCCTGTGCAGTCTCCCATATGAAAAGGTATGAGAAATTACGTCCTGGGGACAAGAAAAGCATGTTTACCTTCGACAGGGGGTATCCCTCCATCGCCCTCATCCAGGAATTTGAGAAGATGGGGATGATATACCTCATGCGCTGCAGGACCAAGTTCAACTGTGAGATTGATGCTCTTCCCCTTGGATGTGATACAACAGTCACTAGTGAGGGATCAGTCATCCGGGTCATAAAGTTCGAGCTCAGCTCAGGCCAGGTAGAGACCCTGATCACCAATGACACAGAGCACAAGACTGAGGAATTCAAACAGCTGTACTTCATGCGTTGGGGCATCGAAGGCTCCTACTTGCTCTTGAAGAACCGATTCCAGCTGGAAAACTTCACCGGGAAAACAGAGAATACCCTCAAGCAGGACTTCTGGGCGACCATACTCGCCTCCACCATGCTCATGGTCCTTGAAGAGGACGTGGACGAGCAGATCAGCAAGGAAAGGGAAGACAAAGGCAACAAGTATGAGTATCA